>JAPSGP010000163.1 GCA_031177445.1 Acidimicrobiia bacterium | reverse complement strand
GGCTGTGCGAGATCACCGGGTACGACGCGGTGTCGCTCCAGCCCAACGCCGGTTCGCAAGGAGAGCTCGCGGGATTGCTCGCGATCCGCGCCTTCCACCGAGACCGCGGCGATACCGGTCGCGACGTGTGCCTCATCCCCGCGTCCGCGCACGGCACCAACGCGGCCAGCGCCGCCATGGCGGGCATGCAGGTCGTGGTGGTCGAGTGCGACGACGAAGGCAACGTCGACGTCGACGACCTGAAGACCAAGGCGCACGACCATGCCGACCGCTTGGCCGCGCTGATGGTGACCTATCCCTCGACGCACGGTGTGTTCGAGCACCGCATCGGCGACATCTGCGCGGTGGTCCACGAGTTCGGCGGCCAGGTGTACCTCGACGGGGCCAACCTCAACGCGCTGGTCGGCGTGGCCAAGCCGGGCGCGTTCGGCGCCGACGTGTCGCATCTCAACCTGCACAAGACGTTCTGCATCCCCCACGGCGGGGGAGGGCCTGGTGTCGGTCCGGTCGCGGTGCGTGCGCACCTCGCCCCGTACCTCCCGCGCCACGGTCAGGCGCCGGCGGCGGGTCCCGAGACCGGCCTGGGCGTGATCTCCGCCGCCCCGTGGGGCTCGGCCGCCATCCTGCCGATTTCGTGGGCCTACATCTCGATGATGGGCCCGGACGGGCTGCTCTGGGCCACCCAGCTGGCGATCCTCAATGCGAACTACGTCGCCCACCGGCTCCGCGACCACTACCCGGTGCTGTACACCGGTCCCGGCGGGCTGGTCGCGCACGAGTGCATCCTCGATCTCCGACCGATCACACAGGCCGCCGGCGTCACGGTGGAGGACGTCGCCAAACGGCTGATCGACTACGGGTTCCATGCGCCGACGATGTCGTTCCCGGTGGCGGGCACGCTCATGGTGGAGCCCACGGAGTCGGAATCACTCGCCGAGCTCGATCGATTCTGCGACGCGATGATCGCCATCCGCGACGAGATCCGCAGGATCGAGCGGGGGGAGTGGTCGGTGGAGGCGAGCCCGCTTCGCCGTGCCCCGCACCCCGCGGCCGATGTCGCTACTGACGACTGGGACCGGCGCTATGCGCGCGACATCGCCGCCTTCCCAGTGGAAACCGTTCGCGCCGACAAGTACTGGCCGCCGGTGAGCCGTATCGACAACGCGTACGGCGATCGCAACGTCATGTGCGCGTGCCCACCGGTCAGCGCATATGCCGAGGACTAATCCCGTCCGCACCCGCCCGTCCGGGTCTCTGGCTGCAGCACGCCCACCGGTGCCTCAGGCGACGGCGATCGCCTCCATCTCGATCAGGAGCTCGGGGAAAGCGAGGCGGGCGACGCCGAGCAGCGTGCCGGGTGGTGTGACGCCCGCGGCTGCGGTTCGTTCACCGATCACGCCTGCATCTGCGAGGAAGGCGTCCACGTCGGTGGTGTAGAAGTTGAGCCGGACGACGTTGGCCAGGCTCATCCCCGCAACGGGCAGCACCGCGTCGAGGTTGTCGGCCGCGAGCGCGACCTGCGCGGCCATGTCCCCGGGATGCTGGGGGTTGCCGTCGCCGTCGACCGAGGTCTGGCCCTCGTTCTTCCTGACCCGCCGCGGGCGCACGCTACCGCCGCTTCCGCGCGTAGGTTCGTGACGGTGGCGCATCCCCGCATGTACCGCGACGACGACCCGTACCTCGCCGACCTCCGCGAGCTCTGCCTCGCCTTCCCCGAGTCCTCGGAGGTGGAGGCGTGGGGGAGACCGACCTTCCGCGCCGGCAAGAAGATCTTCGCCGTCTTCTCCGGACTCGACGACCGCCCCTACGGCCTCATCTTCAAACCCGAGCCCGACGAGCGTCTCGCACTCCTCGACGACGAACGCATCTACGTCCCGCCGTACTTCGGGCCCGGCGGATGGCTGGCGCTCGACTTCGAGGCTGCTGAGGTCGACTGGACGGAGATCGGCGAGCTCCTGGACGGCTCCTACCGCCAGGTCGCCCTGAAGCGGATGGTGAAGGCCCTCGACGAGCTCGGCTAGCCGTCGACATCATGCTGTCAAGGACGGTGATGCTATGATGCGACCATGCGCACGACCGTGACGCTGGACCCGGATACCGAGGCGCTCATCCGCAAGCGCATGCGGGAACGCGGCTCCTCCTTCAAGGAGGCGCTGAACGACGCCATCCGCGAAGGCCTCGGGGGAACACCACGGCGGTCCCGATTCCGCACGAGGACCGCAAACCTCGGGCTCCCGGCCGTCAACCTCGATCGGGCCCTGCAGCTGGCAGCAGAGCTCGAGGACGAGGAGCTCATTCGCAAGATGCGAACTGGGAAGTGAAGCTCGTCGACGCCAACGTCCTGCTGTACGCCGTCAACGAAGCGGACCCGAAGCACGACGAGTCACGGGCGTGGCTCGACGCCTCACTCGGAGACCGGGAGGCGATCGGGTTCGCGTGGACCGTGTTGCTGGCCTTTCTCCGGCTCTCGACCAAGGTCGGCCTCTTTCCTCACCCGCTTCCCGTACCCGAGGCCTTGGCCCGGGTGAAGGAGTGGACAGCCGAACCACCCAGCGTCATCGTCGAGCCGACGCCACGCCACCTCGACCTGGTATCGGGGCTGCTCACCGAGCTCGGCACCGGAGGCAACCTTGTCGCCGACGCGCACTTGGCCGCGCTCGCGCTCGAGCACGACGCCATCGTGATCACCCACGACACCGACTTCGGCCGCTTTGCCGGTGTTCGCTTCCAGGCGCCAGGCCGCTCCGCAGCCTGATGGACGCGGCTCGGTCCAGGGGAGCACGCGCTTCGGTTCTAGGTGACATAACCGGGATTATGGGCGGCGTCCCGGAACGGGCGGCCTACGGCCGCTGCTGGGTCTACCCGGCCGCCGCCGAGATGCCGCAGAGCTCCAGGGCCTCGAGGAGACTGTGTGCGACCGGGACGCCGGCGGCCAGGAGACGTTCGGCCGGCATCTCGCCGCCGGCGTAGAGCACGCAGCGGACGCCGAGGGCGCGGGCGGCGGCGGCATCGTCGACCGTGTCGCCCACGAGCACCACCTCGTCGGGATGGAGCGGCTGCAGCGCGGCGGCCACCGCGTCCAGATGCGCTCGCAGGTGCGGCTCCTTCGGACCGCCCGCAACGCCGCGCAGGCCGTCGACCCTTGCGAAGAAGGGTTCGATTCCGAGGGTGCGAACGTGGGGGATGAGCCGCTCGTGCCGCCACATCGAGAGCAGGGACTGCGAGAGGCCACGCTCCCCCACGGCTGCCAGCGCGGTGGGCGCGTCGGTGGCGAGCGATGCCTGATGGAGGAGCTCGTCGTAGTGCGCGTGGAACACGTAGTCGACCTGCTCCCACTCGTCGTCGGTGAGGTCACGCCCAGCGAGGCGGACGTAGAAGGACCGCACGGGCCGGTGGAACTCGGTGCGATAGCGATGCGCGTCGATCGGCCCCGCGCCGAGCGCCGCGAGCGCGGCGTTCGCCGACGCGAGGAGGAGTGGGAAGTCGTCGAAGAGGGTCCCGTTCCAGTCCCACACGACGTGCCCGGTCACAGCCGCCCCGGCTCCGCTGCTCGTCATGGGGTGAGGGTACGCGCCGAGGACGCCCCGATCACCGACGCGATCGCATCGTGTGGACAGTTGCGGCTCGCATTCCGTAGACAGGTCGCACCGTTGCCGACCGAAGGGGAATCGATGAGCGACGAGGTCATCCTGCTGGACGAGCCCGCACCGATGGTCCGGCGGATCACGATGAATCGGCCCGACAAGCGCAACGCCCTCAACCACCCGCTGCGGGGTGCCATCCTCGACGCGCTGCGGGCGCACGACCAGGACGATGCGGTGCGGGTGACGATCATCCGCGGTGCCGGGCCGTCGTTCTCGGCGGGCTACGACCTCGGTGGCGGCAACGAGGGCCACGACATGCCCTTCTACACGCCCGGTGGTGACGGCCAGTGGCCCCGTCATGTCACGGAGGGATGGATGAGCATCTGGGATCTCGCCAAGCCGGTGATCGCCCAGGTGCACGGCTATTGCCTGGCCGGTGGGAGCGAGCTCGCGACCGGCTGCGACCTCGTGTACGTGGCCGAGGACGCCCAGATGGGATACCCCGCGGTGCGCTTCGGCGTTCCCGACATGCACTTCCATGCGTGGTTCCTCGGCATGCGCCGCGCCATGGAGATGATGGTCACGGGCGACTCGATCTCCGGCCTCGAGGCCGTTCGCGAAGGCTGGGCGAACCGCGCGTTTCCGGCCGACGAGCTCGACGGTGCGGTAGTAGAGATCGCGACCCGCATTGGCGCCATCGCTCCCGAGCTCGTGCAGCTCAACAAGCGAGTCGTCCATCGGCAGATGGAGTACATGGGGCTGCGCAGCGGCATCCGGGCCGGGACGGAGCTGTGCGCGCTCGGTACGCACACCAAGTCGATGGCGGCATTCCTCTCGAACGTCGGCGACAAAGGTCTCACCGCTGCACTGAGCGAGCGTGACGAGCCGTTCGACGACTATCGCACGACCGCGCACTGAGAACACGCGCTCGGCGCTCGGCGTCCACGAGCATCGACCGGGCGTCGGTCATCACGAACCTCCGCCGGCGTGCAGCGTGCAGATCAGCAGCCGGTCGGAGCAGCGAGTTACCCCGGTGGTTCGACGCCGAGGTCGACGGTGTCGGTGCTCGGGAGGACCCCGGTCTCGAGCAGGAAGTCGAGCAGCCCGGCCACGAGCGCCATCCCGTCGAGCTCGCCGAACGGGACCCACGCGGCCTCGGCGGCGTCGTCGTCGGCGATGGGCTCCTGGTCCTCGTCGAGCAATACGCACGCGAAGTCGAGGATCACGAAGTGGTGCGCACCCTCGCCCTCTGGCTCGGCATCGCGGATGCGTTCGACCCAACCCAGGAAGCGCTCGACGACGACGTCGATCCCGGTCTCTTCGCGGACCTCCCGCACCACCGCCTCGTGCAGTCCCTCGCCGAACCGGACTCGCCCTCCTGGCACCGACCACTCCCCTGCCGCCGGCCCGTGACCACGCCGGACGAGCAGGAGCTCGCCGTCGCGCAGCACGACCGCGCCGATGGCCACTTCCGGGGTGGCCGTCATCGTGCACCGCCGTCGGCCGGCATTCGCCGGTGCATCACGATCGCGCGGGCCGTGAAGCCGGAGTCCTCGAAGAAGTTCTTGGCCGCGCGGTGACCGGGAAGCGAGAACGCGTCGATCCCGACGCAACCGCGCGACTCGCAGAACGCGATCAGATCGAGTGCGAGCGCTTCGCCCACCCCCACCTCGCGGGCGTCGGGATCGACGAAGAGATCCGTGATGACGCCGAGGATCTGACCATCGTGCAGTCGTTCGAGCTGTGCAGCCGCAAACCCGACGACGACCTCGTCGATGGTCCCGACGATGAGCTGGGCGTCGTCGCGCTCAAGCATCGCCGGGTAGACGGACGCCGGATCGGCGTGTGCCTCGCGGGCGCTCCAGATGGCGCCACCCTTCATCGGCACCAGTTCGGACCGCATCTGCTGCGCGAGCTCGAGCACGCGGGGCAGGTCCTGCGGAGTCGCAGGACGGCTCGCCTCCAACGGCCTCAGCGGGCGAGCTGTTCGATCTTGAACAAGATCGTGCGGCGACTGCGGTTGGCCGTCTCGTACTGCCGCACGGCTTCGAGCTCCTCGCGTCGCAGGCCTTCGAGTCGCTCGACGACCTGGGACGCTGACAGCTCGTCGTAGTCGGGGATGGCCAGCACACCGTTGCCGGCCGCGGAACCGGCGTCGCCCGCCACGGCTGGGGGTACCGGAGCCGGCGGCGGCTTCGGCTCCTTCGGTCGCTCCGTGCCGGTCGGGCCCGACGGCGCCTCTTTGACGACCGCCTCGGTCTCGCTGCTCGCGAGGTTCGCGAGCACGGTCTCGGCACTCTTGCGCGCCGCGCTCACGCCCTCCTCGACCTTCTGCAGGATCTTCGGGCCACCGAACTCGAACGCGAACTCCCCCATCGACTTTGCCTGCGTGACCTGGCGACGTGCATCCTTGGTCCGCTTGCGCACCTCTGAACGACCGCGCGTGACGAACAGGTTCACGAACGTGGGGACCGTGTCGCGCAGGTAGAGCGCGACCCCGACGGGCGCGTACACGAACAGCTCGACCGCCCGTTCGACCGGTACCTTCCCGCCGTCGTCACTCACGCGCTCCCCCTGGTCCCTGCATGCGCGAGGAGTCTACGAGCACGCGGCCGGGGCGGGCGGCGCCAGCGACCCGCGATCGCGGCCGCGAGCAGCAGGAGCGCGCTCCCCGCCACCGCCCACTCGCCGTAGCGGACATAGGGCGTCTCGCCGGTCGCCGTCGTCACCTCGGCCGTGACCGCCTGGTTCCGGAAGAGCTCGGTCGATCGCACGACGTCGCCGCCGGCATCGATGACGGCAGAGATCCCCGACACCGACGCGTGAAGCACGGGTGTGCCCGTCTCCGCCGCCCGCATCTGGCTGAGCGCGAGGTGCTGCTCGGAGTTCGAGGAGCGCCGGTACGACCGGTTGTTGGTCGAGACCACGATCATCTCCGCGCCGTCCCGCACGAAGTCCCGGACGAGCGGGCCAAAGGCCGACTCGAAGCAGATGATCGACGCGAACCGGTGGCCGTCGACCTCGAACAGCACGCCCTCGGTCCCGGGCTTGAAGTCACGTTCGATCTGCTCGAGCTGCTCGATGAAACCGAGAAAGCGGCGGCCGGGGACGTACTCGCCGTAGGGCACCAGATGCTGTTTGGCATAGCGCCCCTGCAGGGTGCCGTCGGGCTCGT
>JAPSGP010000449.1 GCA_031177445.1 Acidimicrobiia bacterium | reverse complement strand
CGCCCGGCGTCTACTTCGGCATCACGCCCGACAAGCTCCAGCCCGAGAAGGACATCGTCGACGCCAAGATCATCCCCGGCCGGGGCGCGTGGCTCGAGTTCGAGGTCGACAAGAAGGACATCGTCTATGTGCGCGTCGACCGCAAGCGCAAGCAGCCCGTCACCGTGCTGCTCAAGGCGCTGGGGTTCGGCGAGAACCCCGAGGAGCTGCTCGACCTCATCCTCGACCCGCAGGGAAATCCCTACCAGTCGATCGCCAACACGCTCGAGAAGGATCACACCGAGAACGCGGAGGCCGCGTTCATCGACATCTACCGGAAGCTCCGCCCCGGTGAGCCGCCGACGCCCGACTCCGCCCGCGGGCTGCTCGAGAACCTGTTCTTCAACCCGAAGCGCTACGACATGGCCAAGGTCGGCCGCCACAAGGTGTCGAAGAAGCTCGCCGACGAGTACGACAAGCTCGATCTCTCGCGCTTCGGCCTCCAGGTGCCGAAGCAGGGCGAGTCGACGCTGTCGCGGGCCGACATCCTCGCCACCGTCTCGTACCTGGTGAAGCTGCACAACAACGACCCCGACTACTACCCAGACGACATCGACCACTTCGGCAACCGCCGGGTGCGCTCGGTGGGCGAGCTCATCCAGAACCAGGTGCGCGTCGGGCTGTCTCGTATGGAGCGGGTCGTGCGCGAGCGCATGACGACCCAGGACGTCGAGGCGATCACCCCGCAGACCCTGATCAACATCCGGCCGGTGGTCGCGGCGATCAAGGAGTTCTTCGGCTCCAGCCAGCTCAGCCAGTTCATGGGCCAGACCAACCCGCTCGACGGTCTCACGCACAAGCGCCGCCTCTCGGCGCTCGGCCCCGGCGGCCTGTCCCGTGAGCGTGCCGGGTTCGAGGTCCGCGACGTGCACCCGAGCCACTACGGCCGCATGTGCCCGATCGAGACCCCGGAAGGCCCGAACATCGGTCTCATCGGCTACCTCTCGACGTACGCCCGCATCAACCGTTTCGGCTTCATCGAGACGCCCTACCGCAAGGTTCGCGACGGCGTGGCCACCGAGGAGATCGAGTACCTCGCCGCCGACGACGAAGACCGCCACGTCATCGCCCAGGCGAACGCCCCTGTGGATGAACATGGACGCTTTGTCGACAACCGCGTCCTGGTGCGAGCCCGCCGGGGCGAGGTCGCGTACGTCGACCCGCACGAGGTCGACTACATGGACGTGTCGCCGAAGCAGATCGTGTCGGTTTCGACAGCCCTCATCCCGTTCCTCGAGCACGACGACGCCAACCGCGCGCTCATGGGCGCCAACATGCAGCGCCAGGCCGTCCCGCTGCTGCGGGCGACCGCGCCGTTCATCGGCACGGGGGTCGAGAGCCGGGCCGCCCGCGATTCCGGTGATCTCGTCCTCGCCGAGGACAGTGGCACCGTCCTCGAGGTGTCGGGCGACTCGATCACCGTCGACTACCAGAAGGACGGGCGCAAGAGCTACCGGCTCTCCAAGTTCCGGCGCTCGAACCAGGGCACGTGCATCAACCAGAAGCCGCTCGTCAACCAGGGCGACCATGTGCGCAAGGGCGACGTGCTCGCCGACGGTCCCTCGACTCATCAGGGCGAGCTCGCCCTGGGCAAGAACCTGCTGGTCGCGTTCATGCCGTGGAAGGGCCACAACTACGAGGACGCGATCGTGATCTCGGAGCGCCTCGTGCGCGACGACGTGCTGACCTCGATCCACATCGAGGAGCACGAGATCGACGCCCGCGACACCAAGCTCGGCGCCGAGGAGATCACGCGCGACATCCCGAACCTCTCCGAGGACATCCTCAAGGACCTCGACGAGAGCGGCATCATCCGCATCGGTGCCGAGGTCGGCCCGGGCGACATTCTCGTCGGCAAGGTCACGCCCAAGGGCGAGACGGAGCTCACGCCGGAGGAGCGGCTGCTGCGGGCGATCTTCGGGGAGAAGGCCCGCGAGGTGCGCGACACCTCGCTCAAGGTGCCGCACGGCGAGACCGGCAAGGTCATCGACGTGCGCAAGTTCAGCCGCGACGAGGGCCACGAGCTCCCGCCGGGTGTGAACCAGCTCGTGCGCGTCTACGTCGCCCAGAAGCGCAAGATCAGCGAGGGCGACAAGCTCGCAGGCCGTCACGGCAACAAGGGCGTGATCGCCAAGATCCTGCCGATCGAGGACATGCCGTACCTCGCCGACGGCACGCCGGTCGACATCATCCTCAACCCGCTCGGCGTCCCGTCCCGGATGAATGTCGGTCAGGTGCTCGAGGCCCATCTCGGCTACGCCGCCCGTCACGGCTGGGACGGCCAACCGCAGGCGCCCACCAACGGCAAGAAGACCGCCACCGTCACCGAGCCCGCGGTGTGGATCTCGAGCCCGGTGTTCGACGGCGCCCACTGGGACGAGGTGGAGCAGTCGGGCGAGCAGGGGACGATCAAGCAACTGTTCGAGGGCATGCACGCCGACGGCTCCGGAGGGCTGCGGCTCGTCGGCACCGACGGGAAGGCCACGCTCTACGACGGCCGCACCGGCCAGCCGTTCGACAAGCCCGTCACGGTTGGGTGGGTGTACATCCTCAAGCTCGCGCACCTCGTGGACGACAAGATCCACGCCCGGTCGACCGGTCCGTACTCGATGATCACCCAGCAGCCGCTGGGCGGAAAGGCGCAGTTCGGCGGCCAGCGCTTCGGCGAGATGGAGGTGTGGGCCCTCGAGGCCTACGGCGCCGCGTACTGCCTCCAGGAGCT
>JAPSGP010000448.1 GCA_031177445.1 Acidimicrobiia bacterium | reverse complement strand
GCGCCGCCGTCACTCCGGCATCGTGCACGGCCACCTGACTCCGTCGCTCGGCACCGGGTTACCCGGTGTCGCCTGTCCCGAAGACACACGCTCGCACGGCTGCACGAACTCGCTGCCCGGCGCCGGATACCCTGCGCCGGCCCTCCTAGGCACGCGCGTCCGCACGAGGCCGAAACGATAGCTGTGAGCACTGCCCCAAACCGGCTTCGTACGCCGATCCCCGCGCTGCGGGCCTATGCCGGAGCCGCAGCCCTCCTCCCCGGGCTCGCCCTCGCCGACGACCGCTCGACCTCGGCGGTGATCTCGGTCGTCGTCGGGGTGATGATCGCCGTCGGAGCAGCCGCCGTCGTCGCCCGTGCGCGACCCCCGGCATCCGGCTGGATCGCCGGGCTCGCGGGGCTCGTCGTCGCGGTAGCGGGCTGGCTCCTCCCGCAAGCCGATCCGTCGCCCATCACGTGGCTGCTCTCCGTTGCGATTGGGCTCGCCGTCGGTCTGGCGGCGGGAGTTCCGGGATGGGGACCCGTGGTGCTCGCCCGATGGGCGGTTCCGTGCGCGGCAGCCGCCGGAGTCGTGCAGCTCGTGGTCCTCGGTGCCATCGACGGCGGCCATGCGGCGGCGCCGTGTGGCGTGCTGTTCGGAACGGCGATGCTGGTCGCAGGCGTGCTCGACCACGGGAGGCAGGTGCGCGCGCCCCGACGCATGACCCGCGCGCTCGCCGGATCGATTGCGGTGCTCACGATCGGTGTCGGGTGCTGGATCGGCGCGAACTCGCCGACCGCCACGTGGTTCGGGTCGCAGGTGAGTCATGGACCCCGTGACCGCGATCGGGTCGCGATCACGTTCGACGACGGCCCGAACGTCCGCTACTCGACCCGAATCGCGCGCATCCTCGACGAGCACGGGGCCAAGGGAACGTTCTTTCTCGTGGGCAAGGCGCTGGACGCACGCCCCGGAGTGGCGCGCCAACTCATGCGGGACGGCCACCTGCTCGGCAACCACTCCTACCACCACGACTCGTGGCGCTGGCTCGACCCCAGGTACCCGGAGCTGGAACGCACCCAGCGCGCGTTCCGCCGCAACCTCGGGGTCTGTCCCACGTTCTACCGGGCTCCGCACGGCCAGCACACGCCGTTCACAGCGCACGTCGTGGGCGATCACGACATGACGATGGTCGGGTGGGACGTGTCTGCCGGTGACTGGAACTCGTCCGACGCAGCGCTCGTTGCCGAGCGGGTGCTCGACCAGGTCGGGCCCGGATCGATCATCGTGCTCCACGACGGGCTCGACGGCGACCTGACTGCCGACCGATCCGTCCTTCTGCGCGCCTTACCGATGATCCTCGACGGCCTGGAGCGGCGAGGCCTCGATCCGGTCTCGCTCGACGAGCTCCTGGGTGAACACGGCTACGGCGACCACTGCTGATCGTTCACTGCTGGTCGCGATCAGCGACCTCGTGTGCCTTTGCGCCGCTGGACTCGCCATGCTGCTGCCGGCACTGCCCAGAGGTCGATCAATGCGTCGACGATGCGCGTCCGTGAACGGAACACCGGCACCGCAACGACGATGTCGTTCCGAACCCGGTAGCCGAGGCGGCACAGCACGACCGCGACCTCGACGGTCTCGCTGTACTTGTAGCCGCGGTAGTAGTCGAGGGCATCGGCGAGCGCACCGGCGCGGAAGATCCGGTAGCCCGACTCCACGTCCTTCAGCGGATGCCGGGCCCACAGCGACGCCCACGTCGACATCACCCAGTTGCCGGTCCGCTTGTAGAGCGGGTAGGTCGAGAGGTCCCGTCGAACGATCAGTGCGTCCAGACCTTCGGCGATCGCGATGTCGCGCAGCTCGTCGAGCGCGGTCAGATCGTGCTGTCCGTCGGCGTCGACGGTGTAGATGAGGTCGTCCTCGTCGATCTCGCCGGTGGCGATCCTGCGCCGGAGATCCGTGAACGCGAGGTGGTACGCCGCCGACATGCCGCGGTTTTGGTCGAACGACAGCAAGCGCGCACGTGGATGCTCGGGGAGGAACTTCTCGACGACCTCGCGCGTGTTGTCGACCGACCCGTCGTCGACGACGAGGAGCTCGTCGACCTCGGGGTACAGGCCTTCGAGCACCTGTGCGACCGTCGGCTCCTCGTTGTATGCGGGGACGACGGCGATGCGACGGGGCGCGCGCCCGAGTGCGCGATCGCCGGCTGCGCCCGTTCCGCTCATCCGGCCGCTTCTAGCATCTTCCGTTCCAAGGGCCTTTCCCGCGCCACTGGTACAACGTCCACGCCATGTCGTCTTGGTCGTACGCCGAGGCCCGGCGCGGATCGAGGCCGACGAGGTCGCCCCGACCGGCATGGTTGGCGGTCGCGTTCCAGGTGCTCTGCAGGAACTGGTACGCGCCGTAGAACGGTCCGGCCGGGTTGTAGGCCTGGTAGTTCCCGCTGCTCTCGTGCTGCCGAGTGCACACGAGGAACGGGTCGTCGTGGCGTGGATGCACTCCGCTGCGCGGGGTGTAGTTGGGGGCCGGCGGCGCCGGCGCCGGAGACGCCTGCGTCGGGTTCGGGGGCGCGGAAGTGGACGGCGTGCCCGGGCTGGACGAGGTCGGGCCCGGCGACGGGTTCGCGGGTGCGACAGTGGTCGTCGTCGCCGCCGCGGCCGCCGCCGCCGCGGCGGCCTGCTGTTCGGCGAGCGCCCGCCGCTGGCTCTGGGCTTCGACCAGGAGGTCGTTCAGTCGCGCCTCTTCGGCGCGCAATTGCTCGATGGTGTCGGCCTGCTCCG
>JAPSGP010000447.1 GCA_031177445.1 Acidimicrobiia bacterium | reverse complement strand
GCCCCAGCAGGGCGACGTTGATCGAGACACCGGTCGCGACGATCGTCGTGACCCCGAGGTTGCGCAGGATCGGATCGACCGAGGTCCCGGTCATCGGCGACAGCCCGTGCAGACGGGGGAGGACGAGGTCGCCGGGTTCGACGGCGATGCCGGGGTGCACCGCGAACGCCTCCGGGGACGGCACCGGGCCCGCGGCGCGGGCCTTGGCCGCAACCGCGAACAGTCGCGCGTTGCGGTTGGCGCCCAGACCGTCGGGCCGGGACTCGGCCGTGCAATGAATCACCGGGACGCCTGCGGCTCGGGCGCTTCGCGTGAGGACCGCGATCTGCGGGATGGTGCCGTGCGCGGCGACCGCGGTGGCCAGCGCCGGCAGCACGCTCTGCTCACCCACGACCAGGTTCTGCACCTCGACAGTGAGCAGCGCCGTGTGCTCGGGCGCCACGAGCGAGGCGAGATCGACGGGCATGTCGGCGCTCAATCCCCGAGGCCGACGAGGAGCCGCGGCCACGGCCGCTGCACGGGCTTCGGCTCGAACACGACGTCGCGAAACGAGAAGAACTCGCCGTCGTGCTGTGCCACGCGCTCGGTCCAGGGGAGCTTGCACACCCCGATCGACTCGTCGACGCGGCGCCCGCGAGTCGAGAACTCGAGCTGGGTCGCGACCCATTCCTCCTCGAGCCACGACGCCCCGATGCCGAACTCGACGCGCCCGCCGGACAGGATGTCGACGGTCTGCACGCCCCGGGCGGTGGTGAACGGATGGCGCAGCCCGATGTTGTAGACGTGGGTGCCGAGTCGAAGCCGGTCGGTGAGCGCGGCCAGGTCGGCGAGGTAGGCGAAGGCGTCGAACACCGGTGTGTCGGGCGGCACCGGAGGATGGGTCTTGCCCGGATGGGGGGATCGCGTCATGGCCGCGGTGAGCGTGTGGTGCTTGCCATCGCTTCCAGCATGGACCGGCGGCGAGCAGACCGCGGCGCTTCCGTTGGAACGCGCATCTTCTCGGTTCAGCCTGGTTTCAGCCGATGGCAGCAAAGCGTCGTCGCATCTCGCGCTGGTAGGCACGGGGCAGGACTGTGCGGCCGATCGGGGCGAGCAAGGGCAGCCATGCGGCATTGATCTCGATGCGCGGTCCACCCATGCGGTTGAGCAGCAATTGCGAGACCTGCTCCTCGGTGCGCCGGACCGGCTTGGGCGGCAACGTATCGCCCTCGCCAAAGCCTGACATCCCCATCGCGGTTGGCACCCAACCCGGATAGAGCACATGCACGTGGACACTGCTGGCCGCGACCTCATGCGCAATCGCCTCGGTGAACGCCGAGACTGCGGCCTTGGAGGCGCTGTAGGCACTGTGACCCGGCTCAGGTGCTCGCGCTGCGTCGGACGAGACGTTCACGACGATGCCCGATCGGCGCTCGATCATGCCCGGCAGGACCGCCAGTGTGCCCGCGACGAGGCCGAAGAAGTTGGTGGCAAACAGCCTGCGGGCGCCTTCCATCATGCGCTCGGGGTCGCTCGCGGGAGTGAGCTGTTCGATCGCGGCGTTGTTGATAAGGATGTCGATGCCGCCATGCTCCTCGGCGATTTCGGCGAGCACTTGGCGGTATGCGCGTTCATCGGAGACGTCGCACGTCTGCGTGCGGCTCGCCGGCGTGGCAGCCTTGATCGTCGGCTGAAGTTCTGCGAGCAGGTCACCCCGCCGGGCCAGTCCGACGACCGTCGCCCCTCTGTCGGTGAGGTCGACAGCCACGCGCCGGCCAATGCCCGAGGAGGCGCCGGTGACGACCGCCACCGCTCCGTCGTAGCGCTTCATTTGCCCCTCCTTCTCATCTTCGCAGTATTCCCCGGGCTTCGGGTCGCTAGCACCGGCTCGGGAACCGCCACGCATTCACGCGGATAGAGCGCTGCTCGGCACTTCGAAGAACAGAACTGACAGAACCGACGATTCGACTTGAGGCCCGGCACCCTTATGGTCCGAGCGATTTCGCAGAGGCCCGCCCCGGTCACGCGGACACGTGGTGACGTTACGGCTCGCGGTATAGCGATTCCGCGGATTTCAGAGGACCACAAGCACACCCCGGGGCATCAAGCGGGCCCCGGGCGTATGCATGACGGCCTGCAGGTTTAGGGGTGCCACCACCAGCGCGCGGTAGGCGGCACCCTTGCGTCGGTTGCGCCCCCGAGCCCTAATGATCCCATGCCCGGGGCGCGGATCAGGGTCTCCCTAGCCGACGACGGCATGATCGCAGTCGTGCGACATGGCTAGTCGCCCGGACGCGGCCGGCGCGGTGCTGAGGGGTGGGTGATGCACGCGGTTTGGTACCGGTCGCGTTCTGAGCTGCGGACGAGATGGCGGTCTGTCTTGGCGTTGACTGTGCTCGTCGCCGCCGGCAGCGCGGCTGTCCTGACCGCCGCCGCCGGGGCGCGGCGCACCGCGAGCACGGTCGAGCGTTACCTCGAAACGAGCCGGGCGAACGACGTCTTCGTCCAGCTCGGGACCCCCGCGAACCCCGCCGACCCGGCCGTCTTCGACGCCATGGAGCAGCTCCCGCAGGTCGAGACGCTAGGGCGAGTTGTCTTCCCGGCGGTCTTTCCATCCCGCAGCGAGTTTCTCCCCTTCATGGCCTCGGTCGACGGCCGCGAGGGCACCACGATCAACCGCTACCCCATTGTCGACGGCCGACGGGCCGATCCCGAAGCACTCCACGAGGCGGTGCTCGCCGAGTCGACTGCTGAGCGGTTGGGCGTCGAGGCGGGTGCCCGCCTGCGGCTGC
>JAPSGP010000162.1 GCA_031177445.1 Acidimicrobiia bacterium | reverse complement strand
GCCCCCCAGCCACTCGAGCATCTCGGCGTGGGTGCGAGGCGAGAACCCGCCCTCTCTCGCCCCCATCTGGTAACAGAAGATGTCGAGGTCCCGCGACGCGGTGATGCTCGCGTCCTTCTGGCGCAGGCTGCCGGCGGCGGCGTTCCGAGGATTGGCGAAGAGCCGAAGCCCGGCGTCGCCTTGTCGCCGATTGAGCTGCTCGAACGACGCCAGCGGCATGAACACCTCGCCCCGTACCTCGACGCGTTCCGGGATCCGGTCGCCGCGCAGCCGCTTCGGGAGTGACTTGATCGTGCCGACGTTCGGGGTCACGTCTTCTCCGACGAAGCCGTTGCCACGGGTGGCGGCACGAACGAACCGTCCGCGCTCGTACAGCAACGAGACCGCGAGCCCGTCCATTTTGGGCTCGCACACGAAGGCGACCGGGTCCGTGATCTGGCGCTCAATGCGTTTGCCCCAGGCGAGCAGGTCCTCGAGGTTGAACGCGTTGTCGAGCGAGAGCATCGGTTGGAGGTGCTCGACCTCGGCGAACGTGGCCCCGGGAGCGGCGCCGACCTGCCGCGTCGGCGAGTCGGGCGTGACCAGCTCCGGGAACTCGACCTCGAGCCGCTCGAGCTCCTGGTAGAGCTCGTCGAACTCGGCATCGGAGATCTCGGGCTCGTCGTCCTGGTAGTAGCGCTCGCGGTGGTAGCGCACGAGGCCGCGCAGCTCCTCGACCCGAGCCTCGACATCTGGCGCAGTGGGCACGGCGTCGAGACTAGAACGCGCTCCGAGGCGCAGACGTCAGGTGCTGCTCGGCGCCGGGACCGTCGTCGACGTCGGCGGCTCGGTGGGCGGCGGCTGGGTCGTCGGCGGCGCCGTGGTCGGCGGCTCGGTGGGCGGGACCGTGGTCACCGGAGGCCGCGTGGTTATCGGCGTGGTGGTAGTCGTCGGCGCGGTGGTCGTCGGCGCCGACGTGGTGGTGGTGGTGGTGCTCGACGGGGATTCACCCTTGTCCTCACCGCCGAGGAACGCCACCGCCACCAACGCGATCACCGCGATCACGATGACGACGACGAGCCCGATCACGAGCCAGCGGATGGTGTTGGACTGCCCGTCCTCGTCGGGCGGCGGTCCGGCGCCCGCGGTGGCAGCGGCCGGGATCGGAGCCGCCCTCGGCACCGGCTGCGTCGGGTCGGCGCCCACCGCCGTCTGGCCGTAGGCAGTGGGCTCGTCGACGACGATGCCGGTCACCGCGTCGTCCTCGGTCTCGACCCGGGTTCCGCATCGGGCGCAGAACGGCGCGCCGGGCGGCAGCGGCTC
This sequence comes from Acidimicrobiia bacterium, assembly GCA_031177445.1. Lineage (GTDB taxonomy): Bacteria > Actinomycetota > Acidimicrobiia > IMCC26256 > JACDBD01 > JAPSGP01. The sequence goes on along the minus strand of JAPSGP010000162.1, from coordinate 5,502 downwards.
GTCGCAGACGCGACAACGGGCTTCGCCGGTCGCCACTATTTCTCCTCGGTGACGGTCGGCAAAGCCGCCGTCGCCTCTTTGTAGGACGGTTCGCTGGCGCTCACCTAGGCGCCCAGCGTCAGCTTGGCCGCAATCGCCTGATCGTGCACACGATCCGCGAGCTGGCGCGCGAGCCGGAGCACCCGTTCCGCCTGCGAGGTGCCGTGCAGGGCGAGCCCGCACGCCGGCGTCACGATGCTCTGGGTTCGCAGCAACACCGGATCACATCCTCTGCGTGTCAGCTCGCACCACACCGACACGAGGGCGCGCCACAGCGGTTCGGGCGACTCGCCCACCGGGCGGACGGTTGGCACCGCCCCCCAGGCGACCCACCCGCCGGCGTCGAGGTGGCGGGCGAAGATGTCGGCGTCGTGGACGAGGTCGTCGCGGACCTCGACGCCCAGCACTTGGGGCCCGGCCTCGAGCGCGACCCGACGATTGCCGGCACCGCACACGTGCACCCCGGTCGAGCAACCCGGTGCCGCCAACGCGCCGGACAAGATGTCGACCGCGACTTCGTGCTCGAGCGGCGGATCGTCGCCGTTCCACTCGACGAGCGCGGGCTCGTCGAAGAAGAGCAGCAGCGTCGCACCGGCCAGCTGCGCCGACACGTGCTCGTCGATGGCAGACGCCCACGCGCGTGCCGCCTCGGCTCCTCGCCGGAACGCCACCGCAGTGGGGAGCCCGGCGCGCTGGAGGGCCACACCCAGGGTCAGCGGCCCTGCGATCTGCACCTTGACGCGAGGCGGAGGCTGGGGCATCGAGGCGGCAACCTCGAGAAACGCCAGCAGCCCGCCGTGCGCGTCGATGTCGAGCACCGCGCGCGGCGGCTCGTGGGCTGCGGTCGGATCCACGGTGATCGACCCATCTGCTTCGATGTGCACCTCGGAAAGCGCGCGGGCCCACTGCGCGACGATCCCTTCGAGCGGAGTGCGCGCCGGAAGCTGCGGCGCGGCCGGAAGGCGCGGGTGCGATCGCAGCACCAACTCCGCGGCCGCGCGCGCATCGGTGTGAGGCAGGCTGCCGATCGAGGTCGCGAGCGCGGGCACGAGTGGAAGCGCTTGCACCGCGGCGGCCATGAGGCCCGTAGTATACGGAGCGGTCCCATGCGCACCCGGAAGCAGCTCGCGCCCGTTTCGCTGTGGATCGCGCGAGTGCTGTGGGCGACGCTCCCCGTCACAGCCGGCATCGCGGCCGCGGACACGCTTGACGGTTGGTCCGCGGGCCCGGGCATCACGGGCGCAGTTTTGCTCTGGCTCGCATGGGCGACGGGACTGGTCGCACTGCTCGCACCGCGCCCTCTCGGCTTGACCGCTCTGCGCGCGATCGCGCCGGCGTTCGTCGCACTCGCACTCGTTGTCGTCGTCGGTGATCCCGCCGACGTCGACGCGATTGTCGCCATCGTGGCGGCTGCGCTCGCGGCCGCAGGCGCGTTGTCTCCGCCCGTCGCGATCGCGTCGGTCGACGGTGCGTCCTACGGCGACGAGCGCCGGTATCCGCTCAAGGTCCCGCCCGCGCTCTTCCTCGGACCGTTGCCGCTGGCGCCGCCGGTGATCGCCGCCGGCATCGCGGCTGGGCCCCTGCTGCTCGCCGACGGCAGGCTCGCCGCGGGGGCGCTCGCGCTGCTCGGCCTTCCGGTGGCAGTGCTGGCGGCCCGCTCGCTGCACACGCTCGCGCAACGGTTCGCGGTGGTCGTCCCCGCCGGGATCACGATCGTCGAGCCATTCATGCTCTCGGACCCGGTGCTGCTGCTGCGTGAGCGCATCGCCTCGATCCGGGGTCTCGATACGGGACGCCGTCCGGCCGAGAGCGTCCTCGATGTGCGCCTCGGCGCCACGGGCGGCTCATTGGCGCTCACACTCGACCGGGAGACCGATTCGCTGCAGGTCCGGCGAGGCCGGCGCGGGGTCGAGACGGCCAGGGTGTCCGAGCTCTGGTTTGCCGCGCTCGGCCGCGACGAGCTGCTCAGCACCGCGGCCGAGCGCAAGATCCGCGTCGGCTGAGCCGAGCGCACGCCAGTCATTCCGAGCGCAGATCGGTCGCCGGCGTTGCGCGCGCCGCGAACCAGCCGGGCACGAACGCGATGACGTTCGCCAACACGATCGCAGCAAGGATCGCGATCAGCACCTGGAACAGCGGGACCTGCGGGCTCGACACGACCCCGAGGTTGTCGGCGAGCGACGACCACACCCAACGGCCGAGCGCTACCCCGAGGGGTATCCCGGCAACGAGGCCGACGACCACGACGGCCATCGCGTGCCACGAGATCGTCTCTGCAACCTGGCGGCGAACGAAGCCGAGCGTCTTCAGGATCGCGAGGTCCCGCCGGCGCTGGCGCGCGGCGCTGATCACGAGGTGCGCAAGCGCACCGGCGGAGATCGCGGCGATGATGCCTCCGAGTACGAACGGCGTGGCCTCGACCCGCCCGAAGTTCACGACGTCGGTCGGCTTCCCGGGGTCGTACGGAAACACCTGACCACCGAGCTGGTCGGTGAAGTCGGCGATCACGGCGTCACGATCGGCGCCGGCGCGCAGCCTCACGACGAGCCCGAGCCCCTCCGGATCGTCGGACTCCCCACCGAGCGCCACCGCGCCCGCCGGCGTGACGAGTGCGCCCTCACCCAACTGGGCGAACTCGCTGGCAGAGGGAAACACCGCCTTGCCGACGATCCGCATGGGCTCGGGCTCGGCATGCACACCGGGGACACGGACCTCGACGACGTCGCCGACGTCCGCGTCGAGGGTGCGCAGCGTGCGAGGGCCGAGGGTGATCTCGTCGGGCGCCGCCGGCGCGCGACCTTCCAGTATCGGGGGCGAGATCTCGCCCTTCTCGGGTCCGAGCACGAGCACATCGAGCCGATGACCCTCGATCTGAATCGGCTCGCCGAAGTTCGCAGTGCCGGTGGCGACGGCTTCCACCCGGTCGTCGCTACGCACTATCTCGAGCGCCTCTGGATCGAGCGTGCCGCTCTCGAAGTCCACGAGCTCGAAGTCCCAGGTCGCGCCGTAGAGCCGTGGAGTGTCGAGGAGATGCCCGAGACTCGCCCCGAACGTCAGCGCGGCCACGAGGGCCAGGATGCCGAGTGTCACGCCGAGCAATGTCGTGGGCACCGGCTCCCTGCTCCTGCCCCGCCCCCGCTCCAGCGCCATGCGAACGCCCACGGTGGCCGGGACGGGCGCACCGGCACTCGTCAGCGCTACGCCCGCTCGGGAGACGCGGCGTCGCGACCAGCGCTCCGCCGGGTTCACGCTCGCCCGACTCGCCCGCCAGGCGGGCCACAGACTTGCGGCGCTGAGCACGAGGACCGTGCCGACGATGCCGAGCGTCAACACCAGTACGTCGGCCCGGAAGCCGGGATCCGGCTCCGCGGTCCGCGCGAGCCCGGTTGGCAGCAACGGCGATGCGAGCAGCGCTACGACGGCGGCGATGACCGCGCCCGCCGCCGCGATCGCGCCCGCGCGGAGGACGCCGATCACGGTCAAGTCGCGAGGCCGCATCCCGAACGATCGAAGCGTCGGATGCTCGCTCGATTCCGAGTAGGTGAGCCGAGCGAGTAGCTGACCAAGGATCAGGATGACCGCGACCGCGGTGAGGCCGGCGAGCAGCCACAGCGCGACCGCCTGGAAGTGGATCGATCGCTGGACCGCGGCGGCGTGGTCACGCTGCACGAGCACCTGGGGGGGCAGCCCGCGGCTCCGACGCTCGAGCTCGGCGACGAACTCGTCGACGCCGGCATCGCCCCCGCGGAGGCGGACCATGAGCGCCTCGTGCTCGTCCTCTCCGAGCTGCCCGAACGCACGGTAGAGCGCCGGCGTCATATGGACCAACGGCCGGTTGAGCTGGAACTGAGGCGGGAACTCGCCCGGCGACGCCTCGATACCGACCACACGACCCTCGGCGTCGGGCACGATCTCGAGGAACCGGAGGGTCGCGGCGATCTCCTCGGGACCGATGTCGGATTCAGGGAACGGGTTCTCGACCGTCTCGGGAGACTTCACGTAGTCGACGAACTCACGCGGCAAGATCGGGACCGTGTCGCCGACCTCGATGCCACGATCCTCGGCGAGCGCGAAGCCGACGACGAGCTCCGTCGGGTCGCGAGGGTCGGCACGTCGCCCGTCGACGATCTTGAACCGATTCAGCTCCGTGCCGATACGCCCGTCAGCGCTGGCGAGGTTGCCCGCGTTGAAGGTGTAGTACTCGAACTGCGCCCGGGCGGAGTCCGCCACCTGCGGGAGCCGGGCGATCTCGTCGAGGTCGTAGACCGCCGTCTCGTCAGACGGATAGTTGATGACCAGCGCGTCGTAGGCGTTCTGCGCCCGGAGAAAGCGGTCGTACGCGGTGTCGGTACGGCGCGCGCCGGCGGCGAGCGCCATCACCGCGCCGCTCGCCAGTCCGATCAGCACCGCGAGCCCGAGCCACGCCTTCCACCGTCCTCGGACCTCGGACCGGAGCCGCAGCACCACCGCCGGGATCGACACCACGGCCATGGTCTATTCCCGCAGTTCGGGCGACGGGGTTCAAGGGTGGCACCCTCCGCCGGCGGTTGGTGGTGACCCCCTGCCCAGCACGGTGGCTTCGGTAGCGTCCCGTTCGTGGCCGCCAAGGAGCGCGTGGTCGTGATCGGGCTCGACGCCATGGATCCGGGTGTCGCCCGCCGGCTCGCCGGCGAGGGCCGGCTGCCCACGATCGCCTCGTTGTTCGAGCAGGCGGCGTGGGCCCCGACCCGCAACCCCTACGGCCTCGTCGTCGGCGGCATCTGGCCGTCGTTCACCACCGCAACCTGGCCGAGCCGCCACGGCTTCTTCTGCTACGAGCAGCTCGTGCCCGGAACTTACGAGGTCCGGCTCTTCTCGCCGCACGAGCTGGTCGGTGACCCCCTGTGGACCACCCTGTCGCGACACGGAAAACGGTGTGCGGTCGTGGACGTGCCCTTGAGCCCGCCCTCCGAGATCGACGGCGTCCAGATCGTCGACTGGGGATCGCACGACCGCATGCTGTCGCCCCAAACCGTCCCCGACGGGTTCCAGCGAGAGCTCGACGAGCAATTCGGCTACCACCCGATCACCGGCCGGTGTGACGACTACGTGGGGCCGGACGGGATGGAGCAGCTCCGTGACGATCTGCTCCGCGGGATCGACCGCAAGCTCGAGCTGTCGCAGTCGCTACTCGCCCGTGACGACTGGGACTTCTTCGCCACCGTCTTCAGCGAGAGTCATTGCGCCGACCATCACTTCTGGTACCTGCAGGATCCCGGCTATCCCGGGCACGACCCCCAGTTGCAACAGGCGCTGGGACGGCCGCTCGAGCTCGTCCACGAGCGACTCGACACCGCGGTCGCGGCGCTGCTCGAACGCGCCGGTGCCGCGACCGTGTTCGTGCTCCTGAGCCACGGCGTCGGGCCGCACTACGACGGCGACCACCTCCTCATCCCGATCCTGCAGCGCCTCCAGGACGCCGAC
>JAPSGP010000161.1 GCA_031177445.1 Acidimicrobiia bacterium | reverse complement strand
CCGCCCCTTCGAGTGGTCGAGCCGCAGCGAGTTCCGCGGCTCGAGCCGGATGTCGAGGCGCTAGCCGATCTGGCCGCGGATCACACCCGGGGGACACGTGGTCGAGTGCACGTTCACGTAGTACAGCTGGGGATTCGCGTTGATCGCGGCAACCAGCGCCGGGTTCGTGAACGTTCCCTTCGCGATGACGCCGACCTCGTTGCCGGTCAGCATCAACGGCTGCACGACGCCCGTGGCCACTCCGCGCGGAGCGGGCCCGTGGATGTGCGCTCCGGGCGAACCGACGATGTTGCCGGGCAGATTCGTGCTGATGACCTTGTATGAGACGGTGCCGGCCGTCGCGTCGGTGACCTTGAACAGCGCAACTCCGTGGTGGCGCTTGCTCGCCGCCGCGCAGCGCGGCACCTCCTGATCCGCCGTCAACTTGACCACGTGCGTCCGGGCGCCCGGCTGCGACAACGCCCCCGCAGCGACGGTGAGCGCCGCCAGCAGGGCGACCGTGATCGCGTACAGCTTCCGCATCTACTTCCTCCTTCGTTCCAAGACCCCCGGTTGCCGCAACAGTTTCGCTTTCCCGACCCTACGCCTCCCGATGTCGGGTCCGCGCAGCGTTTTACACGCTCTTTGCAGTTGCCGAGCAGCCGCAACACCGGGCGAGGCGACGACGCGGCGTCCCGTCCCCAGTGTTCTCTGGCGTCTGCGGGCCGACGCGGGGGAGCGAATCGGCCCTCGTGAAAACCCCGCTCCAAGCTCCCCGAGCCAACCTGACACCACGGTCAGTGTTGACAGATCGCCTTCCACCTGGCACGATCCGCGATCTCATCTCGAGGAGGAGGCAAGATGGACAAGCGTCAGCCGCTCGGCGAACCCAGCGCACGGGCGAGCGAGACCGGCCGCGGTCGCGCACTTCTGCTGCTCGGCATGCTCCTGCTTGGGCTCGCGCTCTTCGCCGGCGCCGGCAGCGGCCCCGCGGGGGCGAGCCCTGACGAGCACTACTCCGGCCCGTACTTCGGCGCCGACAACTTCCCGCCCGGCTGCATCCGGGACATGTCCCCCACGAACCCCGACAACATCTGCTACCACATGCGGACGGGCCTCAACGCGCTCGATTCGCCTCAGGTCGACGTGCTGGTGATGGTCCCGGTCTCACCGACCGCGGAGCGTGACATGCGCATCATGCGCCAGTCGGTCGAGATGTGGGAAGGCGGGATCGACTACCTCGCCGGCCAGATGGGACTCGATTGGCTCGGCACGGGCACCGACTTTCACATCACGGTCGACTACATCGATCTCGACGGCGACGACGACGAAGAGGGCGGCGAGTTCACCACCTATCCGATCGTCGACCCGGAAATCGTCGTGATCGCGAGCAATCCGGTGGGCGGCGTGGGCATCGGGGTCGACCCGGTGGACTTCGTGTTCACCGACGAGAACCTGGTGCCCTGCCACAACACACAGAACCCCTTCGACTTCGAGCACTGGCGGAGGCTCCCGGGCTTCAGCGATCACCACGGGAAGCGGACCGGCACCTACGTCGAGGACTGCGGCGGCGCCGGCGGCAACATCTGCTTCGCCATCAACGGCGCAATCGATCCGGCGCCCGAGCAGATCGACGTCTTCAACCTCTTCGACCTGGTCGCCCACGAGTTCGGGCACTGCCTCACCCTCGGTCACGTCGGTGACGGCGCCGAAGGCACCTGGGGCGCCGTGCCGACCAACGACATCATGGCGTACAGCTCCGACCCGCCCGGCCTCAACAAGTGCGTGTCGACCCTCGACGTCGAGGCCTTCGCCGTCCGCATGAGCGGCTACCTCGACGTCAACGGCGACGGGCGCGTCGACAGCTCCGACCAGTTGCTCGTCAACGATCAGATCGGCGCCGGCGGCAACCCGTTCCAGGTCCAGCACCCGACCGACCATTTCTACGCGTCCAGCACCGGGTCGCCGCTCGACTGCCCCCAGCCGGACCTCGGACCGGTTCCGGGAGCGCGGACGGACTGGACGCCGGAGCCGGAGGCCTCCACACGGGCGGAGCTGACCGTCACCTCGCCCGACGACGGCGCCCGGTCGACGGACGGCGCGTTCAATGTCAGGGGTACGGTGGAGCGCATCCCCGTCGAGCAACCGCCGCCGGATCCGACCGAACCGACGGGCTCCTACGACGACGCCGACGACGACGCCACCACGCCCGTCACCGAGATCCTCGATCTCAGCGTCGCCGTCACCGCGACGCACGTCGACACGACGATGCGGCTCGCCGACATCTGGCCGACGACGAGCGTCCTGAGCGCGGCGATCTACAGCGTGGTCATCGACGGGCGGAAGTTCGACTCGTTCGTCCGCTACCCGATCGACAACAACCCGAGGACCTGGGACAGCGGGGCCGGCGCCTACATGCCGAACGGCACCTCCAGCTGGGACCTCGCGGCGAAGACCGTCAGGTTCCACATCCCGCGTGACTACCTGGCGCCCGCAGGCATCGTGTCGCCTTACTTCGTCAGCAGCCAGTCCGCCTACGGGGCGCTCACCACGGGCGTGGCCGACGACTGGGCCCCGGAGCCGGGCGGCACCGTGGGCGTCGCCAACTCCCAGGTCCTGAGCTCGGCCGGCATGCCGGGGCTCGCGCCTTACGCCTCCGAGCCCACCACCTTCGAGCGCCCGGGCGGCAATACGTTCTACCCGCAGGACACGAGCTTCGGTGCAGTTCCGTTTACTACGGTGGGGCGATCGACTCTGCCGCTCGTGGATTCGAGTCACCGCTTCACGCTGGACGTGCCGGCGAGGAGCACTGTCGACTTCCACCTGACCTGGACAGACGACGTCGGGGGCACCGACCTCGACCTCTACGTGACCGGCGCGGCCAACTCCGGGGGTGCCGGGTCGACCAGCGGTCCCAGGGAGCGCGTATGGCTCTCCGTCCAGGGGACGCTCGAGATCCGCGTCGAGCCTTACTTCGTCACCGACCCGACCGGCGCCGACTACACGTTAACCGCGATCATCGAGGCGGATCGCGACGGGGACGGCGTCGGCGACAGCACCGACGAGTGCCCCGACGCCTTCGGCTCGCCGCCGACCGGTTGTCCCGATCGAGACCGCGACGGCGTGCTCGACCGGGACGATGTCTGCGCGGACGCGCCCGGCAACGGCGCCGACGGCTGCCCGATCGGCGCGACCGAGAACGTTCGCGTCTACGTCGACGGCGTGCTCGGCGCAAGCCAGGCCGTGGACACGGTCAACGGCGCCGATGCCTTCGACATCCCTGTGCAGGTCCCCGGGGGCACGCATCAGCTGCGCATCGACTGGGAGGACGAAGGGCAGGTCATCGCGACGACATCGCGGAGTGTGGTCGTGGCCACCGACGCCGACGTGGACACGGACGGCGACGGCAAGAGCGACGCGATCGACAACTGCCCGGAGAAGGCCAACCCCGACCAGTCCGACATCGACCGCGACGGCAAGGGCGACGTGTGCGATTCCGACATGGACGGCGACGGGCACGCGAACGGGAAGGAGCGGGCGCACGGAACCGACGAGCGCGACCCGACGTCCTACCCGCCCAAGCGGCGGTAGAGCAGACCGACGCTCGACCGAGGCGACCAGCCTCTGCGCACCGGCCCCGCCTTCTGGAGAAGGCGGGGCCGGTGCTGTTCTGGCGGCCGTCGAAGCCGCGCAGGCGATCGGCTGCAACGGCCGAGAGAGACGGGTGCGTAAAGACGGATCGGAGACATAATCGTTGTCGTGAGGCGCGCAGGCTGCGGCATTGACGCCGTTGGCCGGCAAGGGGGTCGCACTGGCCTCGCCGACGGAAGTCCCCGTGGCCGCCGACAGCCCGCGGGACGTGCTGGCGTGGTTGAGCCGCCACGAGCGCCGCGCCTCGTACGGCATGCTGCGCGCGCCGAACGCACGCACCGAAGCCGAGGGCCTCGCGCCGCAGTGAGATGATGACGACGGCGCGCCACGCGCGCGCGCAGCTGACGATCGCTGGCAGCCGGTACGACGCTCCAGTGACCTTCTGCGACCCGTCGCCCTTCGCCTTCAACCTGCTCGGTCAGGAGGGCTTCCTGCGGTTCGTCCGCGTGACGATCTGCGCGGCCGACGAGTGGCTGGAGGTCGAGCCCGAGCCGTCGTCGCCGAGAGCAGCGGCCGGCCATCCACCTGCCGGTGCGCCACGAGCGACGTCACGCGCGTAAGCGTGACCGTCGCGCAGGCGGAGGTTCCGGCGCCGATCGATGACCGATCTTGCGTCGACTACGCGCTCTCGGGACGCTTGCGCGCGCGCTGAACGTCGCGCCGCTTCAGCTCCTCGAGTCTCTTCAGCGCACGAGCGCGCAACTCGAGCGACTGGGCCTTCTCCTCAGGCGTCCTCTTCGGGAACTTCTTCTTCATCGTCGTCGTCTTCCTCGAAGAACTCGAGCAGCCGGTGTACGCCGGCTTGCACGTCCAAGAGCAGGTCCATGATAAGCGTCGAATCGGTCCATTCGGGCTCGGGCTCCACCGCTGCGAGAACGATTCACAGCCGGGACTCAGCGTTGCCGAAAGGCGGGTGCCGATGAGGTATCCGCTATCGTGGAGGCATGAGCGCCTGGGCTGTTCTCCGCGAGGCGCGGGCGCAGGCGGGGCTTTCGCAGCGCGCGCTGGCTGCCCGCTCCGGTGTCGCCCAGTCCGAGATCGCGCGGATCGAAACCGGCAGGCAGGAACCGAGCTTCGCGCGCCTGCTCCAGCTCGTGCACGGGGCGGGCTTCGATCTCAAGGTTGAGCTCGTCCCGCGCGACGACCACGACGCTCAGCTGATTCGCAGCGTGCTCTCGCTGCGCCCGGAGGAGCGGCTCGACAGCCTCGAAGCGCAGGACGAGTTCTTCTCCGAGGCGAATGAGCTCTCTCGTGGCTCGGGGCGGTAGCGGCTCCTCCGACGAGCCGGCGCCGCTGCGACGACCGGCGCTTGGCCCGCGGCCACTCTTCGAGGCGCTCGTTCGGCACGAGGTTCGCTTCATCATCCTCGGCGGCATCGCCGAGCGTCTGCTCGGCTCGCCCCGCGTCACCGACGACTTCGACATCTGTCCCGAGCTGAGCCGCGCGAACCTGGCGCGGCTCGCCGCGATGCTGAACGAGGTAGAAGCGATCTGGCGCCCGGAGGGAATGGAGGCGACGGGTTCCCGGCGGTGGAGCGGTGGAGCGCACGAAGCTTCGCCTCACATACGAGCTTGTCGCTGCTCACCAAGTTCGGAAGCTTCGACATCTGGCCGCGCCCCGATGGCACCGACGGCTATCGCGACTTCGCCCGTAGGGCCGTTGAGGTTGAGATCGGCGGCCACCCGGCAAAGGTCGTCCATCTCGATGACAGCATCCGCATCGAGCGCAGCATCGGCAGCCCCAAGTACCTCAGCCACCTCCCGCTCCTCCGCGAGGTGCAGGAGCAGCGCCGCGCGATGGGCCTCGATTGAGGCTTCGTCGCGAGTTGCCTTCCTGCGCAGATCGCGTACCGTAGCGCGACCGGCTACGGGAAGCGCCGAAGCGCTCGCCAGCCGGCCCGGTCTGGCGGCGCGTAGCCCGGCGCGGCACTCGCACCGTGGCGTCCGAATCGACCGGCCGCGGCCGGCGACGGCGCACGCTCGCCTATTCCCGTCCGAGCACGAGATCGATGCCGGCCAGGACGAGCGCAAGCTCGCGCTCGCCGAGATGTCCGACGCGCTCGGTGAGGATCGAGCGGTCGACCGCGACGATCTGCGACACGTTCGCGACGGACTCCTTCCTCAGGCCGGTGCTCCTCGCGTGCAGAAGCACGTTCCCAGGGGCGGCGGCCCAGCGCAGGTTGCCGGTCAGCGGAACGACGACAACCGTCGAGATCCGGCTCGCGTTGAACGCGTCGCCCTGCACGACGACGACCGGCCTCCGGAACCCGGGCCCGGAGCCGGTGGGATCCTCCAGCGAGGCCCAGAAGACATCGCCTTGGCTGACTACCACTCGCTGCGCTCGAGCGCCTGCCGCGCGGCGGCGTCGAGCCACGGGTCGGGCTCATCCTCGCCGGCGTCGACGGCCGCGTCGAGAGCCTCGGTCACGGAAGCGGGTTGCCGACGTGCGAGATACTCGAGGAGCGCCTCCCGGTAGAGCTGGCTGCGGCTCTTGCCGAGCCGGCGCGCGAGCTCGTCTGCCTGCGCAAAAAGACTGTCCGGAATCGAGATCGCCGTCTTCATACTCCGAGTATAACCGCGCTGGCTCGAGCTCGGGCGCGGCTGGGCCGCACGTGCGGGGCTGATGCCGTGGCGGCTGGGGGAGCCCCTCCGCCCCCCCCCAGCCGGGTCCCGTTAGAGGTTCGTGAAGAGCAGGTGGGCGTTGGCGCTGCGCGCGTCGGTGACGATGTTCTTCGTCGTCAGCGCGTAGAGCACGTCCCGCACCTGCTGCGGCGAAGCGGACGGGCTGCCCTGGAGGTACTGGGCGGCCACGCCGGCCGCGTGCGGCGAGGCCATCGACGTTCCGCTCAGCGTCGCCGTCGAGGTGTCCGTGAGGAAGTACGCGGACGTGACGCTCGAGCCGGGCGCGAAGAGGTCGACGCAGGGCCCGAAGTCGCTGAAGTCGGACCGCCTGTCGGCACTCGTCGTCGCGCCCACGGTGATCGCCGCCGGCACGCCGGAGGGCGAGCCGGTGCACGCGTCCTCGCTCTCGTTCCCGGCCGCCACGGCATACGTGACGCCGTCGGCGATCGAGTTGGAGACGGCTTGGTCGAGCGCGTTCGACTTGCCGCCGCCGAGGCTCATGTTCGCCACCGCCGGCTGCCCGGCCTGGTGGTGGCCGGTGACCCAGTCGACGCCGGC
>JAPSGP010000446.1 GCA_031177445.1 Acidimicrobiia bacterium | reverse complement strand
AGGGACGTCGACGGTTCGGCCGCGATTTTCGCGTCGACGGGTCGATCAACGAGAAGTACAAGAACCCAGCCGGCGCGGAGCGTCGAACGCGCGACGCGCTCAAGGCTCTGGGCAGTGAGACCAATGCACTACGAGGATGCTCCTACCGGATCCCCGGGCACACCTGGGACCAGGGCCGCGCGCAACGAGATCGTGGTTTCCTCGCGCTGGGTACAGGCAATGACACGTACGCGGTGACGTACTTCGATGGCACCGCATTGCCGCACTATCGACGCATCGCAGAGCACTTCACCATCACGGACCGCTACTTCTCGTCGTTGCTCGGGCCAACATTTCCCAACCGCATGTACATGCACGCCGCTCAGTCCGAGGGCCGCAAGACCGATCCCGGGCCATTGACGTCCGGGATCTTCACGTCAAAGACAATCTGGGACCTCCTAGGCCGCGCCGGCGTCCCTGCGACGTACTACTACACGGATCTCCCGATTCTGCGCCTGTGGGGGGACCGCGTGTCGCAGTACATCGCGCCGATCGATCAGTACTTCGAGCAAGCGCTCGCCGGGACGCTGCCCAATGTCGTGATGGTCGATCCGAGCTTCACCGGAGCGCTGCGGTCGGACGCCCATCCCCGCGGTCATGTCGGCGTGGCGGCGGGCTTCGTCGCGGTGGTTCTCGAAGCCCTGTTGCGCTCGCCGCAGTGGCATCGCAGCCTGCTCGTCCTCACCTACGACGAGTGGGGTGGTTTCTTCGACCACGTCGAACCGATCAAACTGGCAGACCATCGCGCGAGCCGCCTCGACGCCGACGACTTCGGACAAGCGGGCTTTCGCGTCCCCGCTGCGTACATCTCGCCCTACGCGCCCGGCGGCGGCGTCGACCACACGGTTTATGACCACACTTCGATCCTTCGCTTCATCGAATGGCGCTTCCTCGGGGCCCCGGCGTCTGGCACCGGCGCCCGGTCGTCGGGGCGCTGGTGGCTGACTGAGCGCGACCGCCACGCCCACCCGATCGGTCAGGCGCTGCGCACCAAGCGGGTCGATGCCGATCCTCCCCAGCCTCTGATCCCGCCGCAATCCATCGCGGAGTACGTCCCTCCGTGTCCCGAGGACGCCGGTGCGGAAGGGGCGCCATTCCAGGTTGCGCCTGAGTTTGCGGAGCTCGTCAGCCTCTCGCATCCACCCGCTGCGCACCGGCCCTGGGAGGAGCTCGCCGCCCGGCCGAAGTGATCCCGGGGCAAGCTGCTCAACCTGCTCAACATCGAGGCGACAGCGGCGGCGCGGCTGGTGTCGGCGTCGAGAAGGGAAGAACCTAGATTCATCCCATGGCCGAACACAGCGACCTCGCCCGGCGCGTCGCCGACGAGCTCGAGATCCGCAATCTCGTCGCTCGCGTCGCCCAGCTCGCCGATTCGGGGGCGATCGATGCGTACGCCGCGCTCTACACCGACGATGCGGTGTGGGAGATGCCGGCGAGCCCGGCCACGGGCCTGGAGGCGAGCGCGCGCCGGGGCACCGCCGACATCGTCGCCGGCGTGCAGGAACGGCGAGCGGCCGGGGTACAAGGGCCCGGAAGCCAGACGCGCCACGTCGTCACCACGGTCAGCGTCGAGCTCGATGGCGCCGACGCCGCGACCGCGCACTCCTACTGGACGTTCTGGAGCGACACCGCGACCACCCCCACGCCCCGGACCATGGGCGAGTACCAGGATGCGTTCCAGCGCACGGATGGAGGCTGGAGGCTGGCGCATCGCACGATCATCATGGGCTGACGCCTCGGCCCGGCCCGCCGGCGATGATGCCGACCCGGGCCTCGCCGGCCCGGGCTACTCCATGATGCCGAAGCGAGCGAGCCCGTAGGCCTCGATCGCGTTCCCGCGGAGAAGCTTGTAGCGCTCCGCCCCGGTCAGTCCCGCCTTGTCGCAGATCGCGACCGCGACCTCCTTGCTGTGCGGGAAGGTGGAGTCGGCGTGCGGGTAGTCGACCTCGAAGGTGATCTGATCCATGCCGATGACGTCGCGGTTCTGCAGACCCACTTCGTCGTCGAACATGCAACCGTAGATGTGGCCCGGCACGTAGCTGCTCGGCGGGTGCGCCAGCTCCGATCCGAAGCTGTCGTCGTGCACCCGTTCCGCCCAGAGCTTGTCGGCGCGCTCGAGCACGTACGGCATCCAGCCGACCTGGCCCTCGGAGTACGCGATGACCAGGTTCGGGAACCGATCGAACGTGCCCGAGAAGATGTAGTCGACCATCGACCCCATCGCGTTCTGGAACGTGAGCGTCGAGCTGACCACGAACGGCGAGTCAGGCGACGTCGAGGGCATCTTCGACGACGATCCGATGTGCATGTTGACGACCGTCTCGGTCTCCTCGCAGGCAGCGAAGAACGAGTCCCAGAAGCGGTCCTTGTCGTGCACCGAGGGCAGCCCGAGGTGGTACGGGTTCTCGGAGAAGGTCACCGCGTGCGAGCCCTTGGCGGCACAGCGTCGCACCTCGGCCGCCGCCAGTTCCGCGTCCCACAGCGGGACGAGCGTGAGCGGAATGAGCCGGCCGTTGCCGTCGCCGGCACACCACTCGTCGATCGTCCAGTCGTTGTATGCCTGCACGCAGAGCAGCGCGAGCTCCTTGTCCTCGCGCTCGAGAAAGGTCTGGCCGCAAAAGCGCGGCAACACGTTGGGAAAGCAGATCGACGCCTCCACGTGGTTGGCGTCCATGTCGGCGAGGCGCGCGGTCTGCTGCCAGCACCCGGGCCGGATCTCGTCGAAGGTCACCGGCGTGTTGTCGAGG
>JAPSGP010000028.1 GCA_031177445.1 Acidimicrobiia bacterium | reverse complement strand
GGTGCTCGATCCCGTCGATGCCGTCGTTGAACCAGCGATCGCGGAGCTCGGGCGGTAGTTCGAAGCCGTGGTCGGCGAGGACCTCGTCGGCGGAGACCCAGCGGGTCGCGCGGGCCAGTGTGCCGTAGAAGTCGAGGAGGACGGCACGAACGCTCATCGCCCGATTTTGCCTGAAGCCCTCGTCGTCGTTTTGGCGGCTCGCTCGTGCTCGCCTCGGCTCAGTCCGGAGCAGGGTCGAGCAGCCGGCCGAGGTCGAGCTCGCCCTCCCGCGTCTGGGCGCCGGCGGCGAGCGCGGCGTCGATGCGGGCGTCGAGGAGTGGGTCGGCCAGCGAGCGGTTGAAGCACCAGGCCTCGTCGAGCAGCCCGTCGCGCAGCGTGCCTCCGGCGGCGTCGACCGCCTCCTTCGCCAGCCGCACCGCCGCCGACGGGAACGAAGCGATGCGCCGAGCCAGACGGTCGACGAAGCCTCCGATCGCATCCGCCGGGATCGCGCGATTTATGTACCCATAGCGTTCGGCGAGCTCGGCGTCGAAGTCCTCGCAACCGAGAACGACCTCGAGGGCGCGGCCGCGCCCGACCAGGCGCGCCAATCGCTGCGTCCCGCTCCCGCCGGGGATGATCCCGAGCGAGACCTCGGGCTGCGACAGGATCGCTCGTCCGATCGCACCGAAACGCAGGTCGAGCGAGAGCACGAACTCGCTGCCGCCGCCCCGGGCCCGCTCCTCGATCTGGGCGATCGTGGCCTGCGGGAGGGTGCGCCAGCGCTCCATGAGAACGTGGATGAACTCGAGTTCGTTCGCGCGATCGCCGCGGTCCCGGGGGAGTGCCTGGATGAGATGGAGATTGGCGTGCGCGATGAAGAACTCGGGGTTGGCACTGCGCACGACGACGACATGCACATCGTCGTCGACCGCGAGCTCGTTGCCGAGGTTCCACAGCGAACCGAGCAGCGTGGCATCGAGCAGGTTGACGGGTGGATGGTCGATGGTCACGACCGCGACGCCACGGTCGCGGGCGAGGTCGAGTCCCTCGTGCTCGTTCGGCATCGGCCCAGCCTGGCAGGCCCACCGACCCCGCCGCTCGCCCGCCGCCCGGCACCGATGGCGCGAAACCCCGGCGGTGGTCTAAGGTCTACCTACTGGTAGGTAGGGCAGGCCATGTAATTGCTGGCGCCCACACAGGAGGAGCGAGATGCACCACACCCTCGCGCGCGCACCCGATGAACGGGTGAATTGGGGCACGTCGTGGCCCTTCTTCCTGATGCAGCTGATGCCGCTCGGCATCCTCTGGACCGGGGTCAGCTCGACCTCGCTGATCCTGCTCGCGGTCACCTTCTTCGGCCGCATGTTCTTCATCACCGCGGGCTACCACCGGTACTTCTCGCACAAGAGCTACAAGCTCGGGCGCGTCGCGCAGTTCGTGATGGCGTTCGGCGGGGGAACTGCGGCCCAGAAGGGCGTTTTGTGGTGGGCGGGCCATCACCGCACCCACCATCGCTACTCCGACACGGAGCGCGACCTGCACTCGCCGAAGAAGGGCTTCTGGTGGAGCCACGTCGGTTGGATCCTCTGCGACAAGTATGGCGAGACCGATTACGACTCCATCAAGGACTTCGCCAAGTACCCCGAGTTGCGATTCCTCAACGACCACGACTGGATCCCACCGTGGATGCTCGGAGTCACGTGCTACCTCGTCGGCGGTTGGAGCGGACTGTTCGTCGGTTTCTTCCTCTCCAACGTCCTGCTCTGGAACGCCACGTTCACGGTGAACTCGCTGGCGCACGTGTTCGGGAGGCGCCGGTACGACACCCCTGACACCAGCCGCAACTCGCTGCTCATCGCGCTCGTCACCGGGGGTGAGGGATGGCACAACAACCATCACCACTACCAGGCGTCGGCGCGCCAGGGGTTCTTCTGGTGGGAGATCGACATCACGTACTACGGGTTGAAGCTGCTCAGCTACGTGGGCATCGTGAGGGATCTGAAGCGGCCGCCGGCGCGCCTGCTGCACGCCAAGCGCGACGCACCGGCGGAACCGCGGGATCGCGTCGCCGCGTAATCCTCGCCCTACGTCGCGTCAGCGGTCGAAGTCCGTACCGACTGGAGTGGTTCGAGTCCGGCGAGCGCTCGTGACGCCCGGATGGCGAGGGCGACGATCGTGAGCGTTGGGCCATAGCCCGTCGACGTCGGGAACACCGACGAGTCCGTGCACAGCACGTTCTCGACGTCGTGGAGTCGCTGCCAGCGGTCGAACACGCTGGTGGCCGGGTCGTCGCCCATGCGCGCCGTGCCCATGATGTGACGAGAGATCGGTGTCGGGTTGACGGCGGCGAAGGCGGTGCCGGGCAGCGGCGGTGAGGTCACCCAGAACGTCGTCTCCGCGCCCGCGGCCCGCAAGACCGCCTCGAGCCGGGGCGCCCAGTGCTCGGCGCACGCGACCTCGTGCCGGTGGGGTGAGAACGTGACCCGGCCGGCAGGGCAGCCCCACACGTCTCGCACCGCGGGATCGAAGTCGATGCGGTTGGTGGGTTGTGGGAGATCCTCACCCTGCATCGTGAACGCGGCCATGCAGTCGCGGGTCATCGACGAGACCATGAGCTGGGAGTGGAGCTCGCCGGGCGGCAGATGGACGGCCTCCATGATCGGCTGGCCGGCGCCGCCGTGCTCGACGATCCCGCCGCGGAAGTACGGGAGCCCGGCTTCCTGTGCCGCCGCACGCGCGTCGGTGTCGGGAACGATCGGATCGTCCATGAGGTGGGTGACCGCACGGCCGCGGTGGGCGTGGAGGCGGAACGGGAACACGCCGAGCACGTACGTCTGGAAGTGGAACATGAGGAACCGCCCGACCACGTCGGGGTTGCCGATCCCGCTGCGCAGAAGCAGCCGCGGCGTTTCGAACGCGCCGGCGGCCAGCACGACCGCACCGGCACCGATCTCGTGCGCGATGCCGTCGCCGTCGAGGTAGCGCACGCCGCGGGCCCGACGCCCACTCCCGTCGACGAGCACGTCGGTGACGTAGGCACCAGGTCGTATCTCGCAGCGCCCGGTGTGGAGCGCTCGTCGCAGCGGGGCGACCGGGTCGCCCTTGGCGTCGATGGGACACCCGAAGTACCCGCAGAACCCGCAGTTGTTGCACGCCGGCCGCCCGTCGTACTCGACGCTGTTGACGCCCGTCGGCGCCCGGTACGGGTGGTAGCCGAGGTGGGTGGCGGCGTCGCTCGTGAGCAGGGCGCAGAACATGTCCGGCCCGGGTGGCATCGGGTACGGCTCGGCGCGCCACGACGCGAACGGGTTGGCGGTGGCGTCGCCGGCCACGCCGACGAGCCGCTCAGCGCGGCCGTAGTACGGCTCGAGCTCGTCGTAGTCGACGGGCCAGTCGACCACGTCGGCCCCGTCCACCGGGCCGAGCTCGGATCGGGCGCGGAAGTCGACCTCGCGGAATCGGGGCAACTTGGCGTCGGCATGGAACCCGCCTCCACCGACCGTGGACGGCAGGTTGTTCACGTCACCGGTGTAGATGCGATCGCCGTCCGCTTCGGTCCTTCGGTAGGTGCGGGGCTCGAGGATCGGGTCAGGCCCGAGGAAGTGCCGTTGGACGAACTTCAACTCGTCGTTGCTGATCTCGCCGCTCGGTTCGAACGGCGGCTCGAGCCGGAGCAGGTGACTTTGACCCTTCTCCAACATCAATACCGACCGACCGGCCGCGGTGAGTACCTCGGCGGCGGTCGCGCCACCGGGCCCACTGCCGACGACGACGACGTCGAAGTCACTCGCCGTCATGCTTGCTCGCTCCGCTCGCTAGTCACGTCCCGAGACCTCGTCGTCGGTGTATCCGCGAGGCTGCACGTCGCCCGGGAAGCCGATGGCGTGCCAGCCGCCGAGGTCGCGGTTCCCGCCATACTCGGGTGCGCTGTACGCGCCTTCGCAGGCGTGCTCGTAGAGCAGCTGCTTGAACTCCGGGTCGCGATCGAGTCGCACGTCCTGCTCGTCGGGAGAGCACGACGGGAAATCGCGGCCGAGGGCGGCAATGCCGTCGCGGTAACGCTCCTGCCATCCGCGCACGGGCCCATTGAACTCTCGTGCCGCGATTCCCCGGGATCCTTCGATGCGGATGCGCCACGCCAGCTCCTCGACCGGCGCCAGCGGCAGGAAGGATGCGAACGAGGCGTCGCCGCCGTATCTCCCGGAGAACGGGCCTCCGGCCCAGATCCGAGGCGGATCGACCGCGAACGCTCCGAGCAGCCGGTCGATGTAGTCGACGACGCCGAGCGCCCCGGCTCCCGGATGCCCGTCGACCGCGGGGATGAGCCGCTCGCATGCGGCCACGACGACCGCGTACGACTCGTCGTCGAAGTAGATCGGCACCCGGCGCGCGTTACGAGAGGGTCAGCTCGTAGTTGCCCAGGTCGTCGAGGCGAGCGGTCGCGCCGGGCGGCACGACGACGACCGTGAACGGCTCTTCGACGAGGGCGGGCCCGTCGAGGCGCGCGCCCGCCGCGAGGTGGGCGCCGTCGTACACGGGCACCTCGAGCATGCCGCCACCGAGGTCGGGACCGAAGGAGGCGGGCCTCGCTGCCTTGCGGAGCTTGGCCGGGTCACGCACCTCGCCGGCGTGGGCGAGCCGCTCCGGCTTCGGGGTCCGGCTGCGCGCGGTCAATCGGACGCCGCGAACCAAGGGCTGCTGGTTCCGGAAGCAGAAGCCGCGGTCGCGCTCGTGCTGATCGTGGAACCGCTCGGCGAGGTCGAGCAGGCCGGGCTCGTCGAGTCGTTCGCCCTCGGGCACCGGGACGCTCATGTCGAAGTTCTGCCCCGGATAGCACATCTGCGCGTACAGGCTGACGTCGACGTCGTCGTCGCTGAGCCCGGTGGGCCCGAGCTCCTTGCCGGCCTCGTCACGCAGTTCCTCCATGAGCCCATGGACGCGGCCGAGGTCGACCTGCGAGAGCGGGACGACATAGGCGCGGACGAGGTCGATCACGTAGTCGGCCACCAAGACGCCGAGGGCCGAGAACGCCGGAGCGGTGCGGGGCACCAGGATGCGGTCGATGCCGAGCTCGGCCGCGATCGCCCACGCGTGCACGGCCCCGTTGCCGCCGTAGGCGATGAGCGAGAGGTCGCGCGGGTCGGCGCCGTGCGAGGCGAGCACGCGACGAGTGGCGTTGGCCATGTTGGCGTTGACGATACGGGCGATGCCCCACGCTGCTTCGACGACGTCGAGATCGAGGGGCTCGCCGACATCGCGGCGGATCGCGTCACGGGCGGCATCGACGTCGAGTGTCATGCGGCCGGCTGCGAATCCGTCGACGGGCAGGTAACCGAGCACGGCGTCCGCGTCGGTGACCGTCGCGAGCGCACCGCCCCGTGCGTAGCAGACGGGACCGGGAGTCGAGCCCGCGCTCTCGGGGCCGACGAGCAGCGCGCCCTGGCGCACGCGCGCGATCGACCCGCCGCCGGCGCCGACGCTCTGTACGTCGACCATCGGGAGCCCGATGTAGTAGCGGTAGCGCCAGTTCCAGTCGGTCTTGATCTCCGGCTGGCCCGCGCGTACCAGGCACACGTCGAAGCTGGTCCCGCCCATGTCGACGGCGATGAAATCGCGGATGCCGGCCTTGCTCGCCGTGAGCGCCGATCCCATGACTCCACCGGTCGGGCCGGAGGCGAGGAGCGACACCGCACGACGCGACACGTACTCGGGCGGCATGACCCCGCCCGTCGACTGCATGATCAACAGCTGGCCCGCGTATCCGGCCGATCGCAGCTTCTCCTGCAACTGTCCCACGTACGACGCGATCCTCGGCGCGACGTAGGCGTTCACGAGCGTGGTCGAGACCCGCTCGAACTCCGGCCCCCGCGCCATCACCTCGTGCGAGAGCGAGACGTGCTCGACGTCGGGGAACTCCTCCCGGATGATCTCGGCAGCACGTCGCTCGTGTTCCGGGTTGACGAAGCTGAACAGGAACATCACCGCGATCGAGCGGACACCGAGCTGGGACAGCCGGCGCACGCCTCGACGCACGGCGTCCTCATCGAGCGGCTTGAGCACCTCACCTCGGTAATCGAGCCGTTCCGGGATCGGGATGCGGGCCCGCCGGCGCGCGATCGGCGGAGGGGCGGGGTACGTGGGGTCCCAGATCTGCTCCTTGTGGACCCGCCGCATCTCGATCTCGTCGCGATGCCCCTCGGTCACCAGCAGGCCCGTGGCAGCACCGTTCATCTCGATCATCGTGTTGTCCGCGGTGGTGGTGCCGTGGACGAGGATGTCGAGCTGGGCGCACAGCTCCGACAGCGACAGGTCGAGGCGGTCGGCGAGCTGGGCAAGCCCGTTCATCACCCCGATCGACTGGTCCTCCAGCGTGGTCGGGGTCTTGTCGAGGATGACATCGCCGTCGGGGGTGACACAGATGATGTCGGTGAACGTCCCCCCGACGTCCACCCCTACCCGGTAGCCCATTACGCAGTACGTCGTGCGGCGCGCAGGCGCTTCGTGGCGTCGTGGTCGATCTCGAGCGTCAGGTGCTCGAGGGAGCCCCGCAGCACCACGCCGTAGTCGCGCTCGACGCGTTCGACGCTCACGTACTCGTCGAGCACGTCGTCGAGCACCGCCTGCGGGTCACGGTCGAGTGGATCGCCCCATCCACCACCACCGCCGTAGTCGTACATGACCCGCTGGCCGGCGGCGATCGGCACCCACTCGGCGGTGTGCTGGACCGGGAACGGGTCGTCGGAGCCGTAGCGGATCACCATCTTGTTGGGCTCGCCGGGCTGACCACCGCAGATGCCTGGCATCGGGTACTTCATCCCGACCACGTAGGTGTAGACCTTGGCGTCGGTCAGCACCTCTTTCTCGTAGTGGCTGCCGCAAAGCCCCCGCCACTGCCCGGGACCGCCGGAGTCCGTCCGGTAGTCGCGGCTCCACTGCACGTGGGGGAACAGGCTCTCGTTGATCTCGGCCGTCGCCTTCCACAGGTTGCCGAACGACGCGTTCTGGGCGCCCCAGGCGTCCATCCCCTTCCCCGCGTTGCACCAACCGGCGTATACCTCGGCCGAGTGGTCGGTGAAGGACTGACCGGTGCGAGGATCGACGCCGACGATGATCGTGGGGATGCCGGTCTTGTAGGTCTGCGGTACGGCCTTGTCGGGCAGCACGTCCTGCATCGCCACCGCGATGACCTCGCCGACATCGGCGCCGGGATGGTGGGTACCGGCGCTGACCGGCTTCGTGGAGTGCGGGTTGAGCACGCAGCCCGGCGGGACGACCAGTTTGATCTGGTCGAAGAAGCCCTCGTTCTTGGGGATCTCCGGGTCCATCATCGACGCGATCTGGCCGACCGTGTAGCCGCGCGTGTTGCCGTAGGTCGACCACGCCTGGATCTCGTCGCGGGTGTCGCTACCCGTGTAGTCGATCGTGAGGTTCTCGCCGTCGACCGTGATCTTCACGTGGAGCCGGATGTCGGGATTGCCGAGCGGGTCGTGGTCGACGTAGGCGTCGGCCTCGTAGACGCCGTCGGGCCAGGCGCTCACCTCCTCGCGGAACCGCCGAGCGGCGTAGTCGATCATGTAGTCGACGGACTGCTCGACGGTGTCGACCCTGTAGCGATCGATCATGGTGCCGAGCCGGTCGGCGGCGAGTTGGGCAGCGCCGATCTGGGCCCGAAGGTCGCCGATGTAGTCGGGGAGCCGGTTGTTCGCTGCCATCGCGTAGAGCACGTCGCGGCGCTCGACCCCGAGGTCGATCACCTTCACGACCGGCCACCGCACGCCCTCGCCCCAGATGTCGTTGGCCGTCACGTTGTAGCCGCCGGGGACGTTGCCCCCGGTGTCGCCGTGGTGGCACTGGATGCTGGCGATGAGGACCATGCGTCGCTCGCCGGTGACGGGATCGTCGCCGAACACGGGCGCGAACACGTTGTAGTCCGGCAAATGGCCGCCGCCGTGGTAGGGGTCGTTGGCGGCGAAGACGTCGCCCTCGTGGAACTCGTCGACGCCCAGGTACTCGAGGGCGAAGCGCACCGGAAGGGTCGAGGTGAGCATGAACTGGGGGATGCCGACCGAGAGCGCCGCCAGCCGGCCCTTGCCGTCGAGGATGGTGGCGTTGCGCTCGTTGCTCTGGTTCAGGATCGGAGTGGTGGCGGTGCGCGAGACGTACGTCGCCATCTCGAAGCACACCGTCTCCATGGCGCCACGCAACACCTCGGCGGTGACCTGGTCGACGACCGGCTGCTCCTGGAGCCGCCCTCGGTGCCCGGCGAGTTGCACGAGATCGACGTTCATGTCTCCCCCCGAACCTGACGCCTGTGTCACCAAAAGTGTACCCCGACCTATCCCGGCTCCCATTCCTCCGGGGCCAGCTCCCAGGCCGAGAACATGAACGCGGGAGCAACCGTGCAGCCGGTCAACGTGTACGCACCGAGGCTGCGCGCCGACTGCCACGCGTCGGCAGGCACGGTGGACTGCGGGAGCTCCCCGGCCTCGAGATCGGGCCCGAGGATCGTCCGTTCGATGCCGACGCCGTCGGTCGACACCAGCAGCTCGAGCGGTGCGCCGCGGTACCAATGCCAGACCTCGACCGCGTCGACGCGATGCCAATGCGCCCGTTCACCCTCCCGGAGGAGGTAGAAGATCGCGCTCCCCGGGCCGCGCCCGCCGTCCACGTCGGCGCGCCAGGTCTCGCGGTAGTGGCCACCCTCCGGATGGGGCCGGAGCCCGAGGTGCTCGATCACCCGGTCGGCCTCCACCGCCGGGATTGTCGCGCCTACCCGCCGTGTTCCTGCTTGGCGATCTCGTCCTGCAGGGCGTAGAGGACTGGCAGCGTGCCCGGTCCTTGTCTCGGTTGGCGGTCTCCTTGGAGCGAATCACGTCGGCGAGCGACGCAACCTTCGCCGACACGCCCCCGATCGGCACTTCGACCGCATGGGCGAGGAACTGCTCGTAGCCCGAGAACCCAGCCGGCTCGAACGACAGGTCGAAGTCGCCGAAGTCGGTGGTGAGATTCACCATCTTCATCCGGCTCAGGAACGCGGCGTCGCAAGGGAACTCGAGGCCGTCAGGTTCTGCGTGCGTTCGCATGCGCGCGTTCAGCTCGCGGAGTGCAGCTGCGAGTCGCTCGAGGTTCTCCTGCGATCGTTCCGGACAGATGTCGGCGTCACCGGTGACTGTCGGGGAGCCGTGCAGCACGGCGGCGAGACCACCGATGACCCGCGCCAAACGTGGGCAGAATGCTGCGTCAGCGCAGCTGCGTCAGCGCAGCCTTCTGCCCACGTTTAGAACAACAGGTCGGCGAGGCGGTCGCGGTGCCACTCGCTCGAGCCGAGCCAGTACTCGGAGGCATAGGCCCGGCGAATGAAGAGGTGGAGGTCGTGCTCCCACGTGTAGCCGATGCCGCCGTGGATCTGGATCCCGTCCTTCGCCGCCCGCTTCGCGGCTGCCCCTGCGGCCGCCTTGGCCACGTGGACGGCGCGGGTGCGATCGGCGTCCTTGGCATCGACCGTCATGGCCGCGTACTGGACCGCGCTCGTGGCCCGCTCGAGGTCGAGCGCCATGTCGGCGAGCTTGTGCTGGATCGCCTGGAACGAACCGATCGGGACGTCGAACTGCACGCGCTCCTTGGCGTATTGGAGCGTCAACTCGAAGAGTCGGCGCGCCGTCCCGACCATTTCGGCGGCCAACGCGACCGTGGCTCGCTGCACGATCGCCTCGACGGCATCGGCGTCGATCGCACGGAAGGCGACGTCGGGCTCGACGTCGACCTCGAAGAACCGACGGGTCGTGTCGACGGTGTGGACCTGGCGAATCGTGGGGGAGTCGACGACGCCGAGGACGGGCCCGTCGGCCACGATCGCCACCCAGTCGACGCGGTCGGCTTCGGGGACGAACGTCTTCACCGGGTCGTTGTTCGGCAGCCAGATGCCGTCGGTGCCCGCGATCGCGACCGTGCCTGTGGTGTCGCCCGCGAGCGTCGCGGCGAGGCGCTCGTCGCCGGTTGCCGCCAGGAGCGGCGCGAAGAGGGCGGTCGTCGCGAAGAACGGCCCGGGTGCCGCGACGTGACCCGCCTCTTCGAGGAACAAGCAGAGGTCGGTGAGCGGGCCATCCCCGAGCGGCGTGAACTCACGCAGGTGGCGCCACAGCGGATCCGACGCCGCGGGATCCTCGATGTGGCCGCGCAGCAGGGTGGTCGGGCACTCGCGCGTGAACAGCTGGCGTGCTGTCTCCTGCACGAGCTGCTGGTGACCAGTGAGCGAGAAGTCCATTCGGCTACGTCCCCCGCGGGAGCCCCAGGACGCGCTGGGCGATGATGTTGCGCTGGATCTCGGCGGAGCCGCCGGCGATCGTGCCGGCGAAGCTCGTGAGGAACCCGAGGGCCCAGCGTCCCTGCTCTTCGCCGCGATCGGGGTCGACCACCGCGCCATACGCCCCCTGCAGCTGCATGCCGGCCTCGAAGCACTCCTTGCTCAGCTCCGACGTCGCCATCTTCATGAACGAGTGCTCCGGTGCCGACGAGCCCTGGGCGAAGCTGGCGAAGCCCTTGTACCCGAGCGCGCGCAGGCTGGCGGCCCGTTCGTAGAGCTCAGCCATCCGCCGTCGCACGGTGGCGTCTCGGTCGACGCCGCGCCGGCGGGCGAGGTCGACGAGCCCCTCGATCGTGGTCTCGAGGCGGGCGACCCCGTCGACCCACAGCCCGGCGCGCTCGTGCGCGAGCGAACCCTGCGTGATGCGCCATCCGCCGTTCAGCTCGCCGACGAGGTTCTCGCGCGGCACCTCGACATCGGTGAAGAACACCTCGGCAAAGCCGCCGACCCCGCTGAGGTGGCGCAGCGGCCGGATCTCGATGCCGGGCGTGTCCATGTCGACGATCACCGTGCTGATGCCCCGGTGCTTCGGCGCGGTGGGATCGGTGCGCACGTAGCAGAAGCACTTCTGGGCGATCGTTGCGTAGCTCGTCCAGACCTTCTGACCGTTGATGACGAACCGGTCGTCGTGCACCTCGGCCCGGGTCTGGAGCCCGGCGAGGTCGGAGCCGGCGTTGGGCTCGCTCATCCCGATGCACCAGACCGTGTCGCCACGAATCGCCGCCGGCACGATCTCGCGCTGCGCCTCGGTCCCGAACTCGAGCAGGCTCGGCGCAACGATCGCGTACCCGGGGAAGTGGAAGGAGCGCAGCACGCGCCGGCTCGCCATCTCCTCCAGGTAGATGAGCGTCTGCACCGGCGTGCAGTTCCGCCCGCCGAGCTCGGGTGGGTAGCCCGGGATCATCCAGCCGTGGTCGAACAGCGTGGCCTGCCACGCTCGGGCCCAGTCCGGCAGCAGCTCACCGCCGGAGCGATCGGCGGCGTCGGCGTAGTCGAAGCCGCCGGCTGCCTCGGGCGGCACGTGCTCGTCGAGGAAGGCGACGAGCTCGGCCCGGAACGCCTCGTCCTCGGGGCTCCAGGCGAGTTGCACCCGGCCTCAGCCCTCGCCGGCGAAGAGCGTCTGCAGGATGAACGGCGGGATGCCGGGGTCGGCCGTGGCGAAGAGCGTGTCGCGCTGCGCGGCGATGCTCTCGATCGTCCACACGTCGTTCGCGTGCGCCTCGGCGATCGGCCGCCACCCCTGCACGATCTGCAGCACGCCGCCCTGCACCTTCACCACCTGGCCCGAGATCCCCTGGGCCAGGTCGGAGGCGAGCCAGCACGCGGCCGCGGCCGGGTTCTCGGGTGCGAACTTGTCCCAGGAGCCCTCTTGCGGCTTCATTGCGTCGCCGGCGAGGTCCTCGGTGAGGCGGGTGCGCGCCACGGGGGCGATCGCGTTCACGCGCACGCCGGCACGCTCCAGCTCGCGTGCCAGCACGATCGTCATCGCCCCGATCCCGGCCTTGGCGGCCGCGTAGTTCACCTGACCGGCGTTGCCGTAGAGGCCGGACTCGGAAGTCGTGTTCACGATGGCCGCGCCGGTGGGCTCGCCCGTCTCCTTGCTCTTCGCGCGCCAGTACTGGGCTGCGAATCGCGAGGGCGCGAAGTGACCCTTCAGGTGAACCTGGATGACGGAGTCCCACTCGTCCTCGTCCATGTTGAAGCTCATCTTGTCGCGCAGGATGCCGGCGTTGTTGATGAGCACGTCGAGCCCGCCGAGCTCCCCGACCGCCCGCTTGACAATGTTCTCGCCCCCGGACCAGGTCGAGATGTCGTCGTAGTTGGCGACGGCCTTGCCACCGGCGGCGACGATCTCGTCGACTACCTCCTGGGCGGGACGCTGGTCGGAGCCGTCGCCCGTTCGGGCGGCGCCGAGGTCGTTCACCACGACCGCCGCACCCTCGGCGCCGAGCAGCAACGCCTCGCTACGGCCGATGCCGCGCCCGGCGCCGGTGACGATCGCGACCTTGCCGTCGAACAGACCCATGACCCCCCGCTTCTCAGACTTTCTGACGTCGGCGTCAGACTACCGGCGGGTCTATCGACCGGTGAAGTTCGGGTCGCGCCGTTCCTTGAACGCGGCCATGCCCTCGACCAGGTCGGCAGACGTCGTGGCCAGCGCCTGGTACGCGCCTTCGAGCTCGAGCGCGTGGGCGAGGTCGGTCTCGAAGCTGCCGTTGAGCAACTGCTTCGAGAGACCGAGCGCGCGCGTCGGCCCGCGGGCGAGGCGCGCCGCCAGCGCGGTCGCCTCGGCATCCAGGGCCTGGGCGTCGACGCACTGATATGCCAGGCCGAGCTCGACGGCATCGTTGCCGGTGCAGCCTTCGCCGAGCATCACCATCGCTTTGGCCCGGGGGAGCCCGACGAGGCGGGGGAGGAGGTAAGCGCCACCGGCGTCTACGACGAGTCCCCAGCGGGCGAACGACCACAGGAACCGGGTGGCGTGGTGGACGAGCACGAAGTCGCACGCCAGCGCGAGGTGCGCGCCCGGACCGACCGCGACGCCGTTGACCGCGGCGACGGTGGGCTTGTCGAGCTCCCACAGCTCGCGGATCATTGCCTGGACGCCGACGCGCAGCGCCTCGGACGTGGAGCGGGTGTCGAAGCCGTCGCCCCCTGCGCGCGCCACCGTCGACGCCGAGAGGTCCATGCCGGCGCAGAAGGCGTCGCCGGTCCCCGTGATCAACACGGCGCGCACGTCGGTGTCGGCTCGCGCCGAGCGCACCGCGTCGACGAGCTGGTCCCGCATCTCGACCGTGAGCGCGTTCTTGGCCTCCGGCCGGTCGAGCATGACCCGACAGACGTGGTCGTCGCCGGTCTCGACCCGGATCACGGGCGATTGGTCGTCAGGATGTTGACCACCGACACGCCGGAGCCGCGTCCGCCCACGTTGTGCTGCAGCGCGTTGCCGTTGCGCATCTCGACCTGGCGATCGCCGGCCTCGCCTCGGAGCTGCCACCAGCACTCGGTGATCTGGGCCACGCCGGTGGCGCCGATCGGGTGGCCCTTGGCGAGGAGCCCGCCGGACGTGTTGATCGGGATCCGACCGGTCAGGGAGGTCTCGCCGTCGAGCGACGCCACCCCGCCCTTCCCCTTGTCGACGAACCCGAGGTCCTCGATGTCGAGGATCTCGGTGATGGTGAAGCAATCGTGGACCTCGGCGCAGTCGATCTGGGTCGGGTCGACGTCGGCCATCCGGTAGGCGCGCTGCGCCGCGATTCCGGTCGCCTTCAGGGTGGTGAAGCTCTGCTTCTCGTGAAGGTACGGGTGATCGGTGGCCACACCGAAGCCGGCCACATACACCGGCTGCTTGGTGTAGGCGTCGACCTTGTCGGCGTTGACGAGCAATGCCGCCGCCGCGCCGTCGGTCTGCGGGCAGCAGTCGAGCAGGTGGAGAGGGTGACAGACCGGCGGCGACGCCAGCACGTCGTCGATCGTGATCTCGTTCTTGAAGTGCGCGTACGGGTCGCGTGCACCGTTGTAGTGGTTCTTGACTGCCACGGAGGCGAGCATCTCGCGCGTCGTGCCGTACTCCTGCATGTGGCGCGTGGCGAACGGGGCGAAGAGCACCGGCGCGGTCTCACCCCGGGTCAGGATCGGATGGCCGGCGGCGGCGCGCGAGAGCAGGCCCTCCTCGGTCGACTTGTCACGCATCTTCTCGACCCCGATCACGAGCACGACGTCGTGGACGCCACTCGCGACCGCCATCGCGCCGACCCTGAAGGCATCGGATCCCGACGGGCACGCGTTTTCGATGCGGGTGCAGGGCACGCCGGCGATGCCGATCGCAGAGGGGATCGTGTTGCCCCCGATTCCCTCCTGCCCCCAGAGCGTGCCGCGCTGGGTCGCGACGAAGACGGCGTCGACCCGCTTCGGATTGAAGCCGGCGTCGACGTTCTCGACCGCCGCCCTGAACGCGCCCGCTGCCATCTGCTCGTAGCTCTGCTCGAACAGCTCGCCGAACTTGATCAATCCGGCTCCGGCGACGGCGACGCGATTCCAACCCATGTCAGTCCTCCGGGGTCGATCGCTCGAGCGGGCGCGCCTTGAACCCGTACACGGGGACCCCGCGCTCGAGGGCGTAACGGCGCAGGATCAATTCGACCTCGCTCCCGATGGCCAAGCTGGACCCGTCGCCCACCGCCTGCAGCATGATGCGCGCGCCGTCGATCAGGTCGACCACGGCCAGGGGCAGCGGGGCCACGAAGGGCGGCGGCATGGTGTGGTTCACGACGAAGGTGTGGACCGTCCCGCGGCGGGCGAGGGGCACGAGCTCGAACTTCGTGCTGCCGCAACTGATGCAGTGCGGGTGGATCGACGGGGGCGTGTTGATCGTGCCGCAGTCGACGCAGCGCGCGCCCACGAGCCCGAGCATCTCGTCGGCCCCCCGCACGAACAGCGCACTCTCGGGAGGGACACCCATCGGGACGGTTTCCCCGACGGCGACCAGCTGCCGGCGGGCGCGCAGCACCTCGGCGTACGACGCCGCTCTCCCGCCCGCCCACGCATCGGCAACCGCGGCTGCGCCTCGGACCGCGCCGTCGGCGTTGATGACGATGCCGGTGGCGCGGCCCCCGCCGTAGCCGATGAGGCCGACCGACCCCGCGGCGTCGAGCGAGCTCAGCGCGCCGAGCAAGGGCGATGCGGCACCCGTGTCTCCGACTGCCGCGCTGGCCGCACTCGACACCGGTGTGCTAGCGCCGAGGCGCCGCGCGATGGTGGCCCCGAGCCGGCCGTCGGGATCGGTGAACGACCAGTCACGGACGTCGAAGGCGGCGAGCTGCTCCGCGACCTCGCTCATGATGGGGACGAAGATCTCCTCGCGGAACAGACGGTTGTCGTAGAGGTCGCGGGTTGCGGCTTCCTGGTCGCCGCGGTAGCGGTCGAGGAAGGGGCGCGATCGCGTGACGCGCGCCGCGATCGTCGCCTGGCCGCCCTCGGGGACGAGCAGGAGCGCGGCGGCACCGGCGCCTGCCCGCTCCTCGAAAGCGGTTCCGGCGCCCGGCACGATGGCGTCCGACACGACGACGAGCGCGACACGAGCCGAGCCGGCGGCGATTGCGTCGGCCGCCCCGAGCAGCGCCTCCATCCCCGCGTGCGGCGAACCTGCGCACAGCGCTCCGCCCGAGTGCGACGACAGCCCGAGCGCGGCCGACGCAATCGC
>JAPSGP010000445.1 GCA_031177445.1 Acidimicrobiia bacterium | reverse complement strand
ACTGCACCTCGGTCTCCTGGGCCCGGGCCATCGCCGGGGTCTGCGCGTAGCCGACGATGGCGATATCGGTATCTCTCGGTCGCCGTCGCAAGCTCCGGCTCCTTCTGGAACGGTCGGCGGAGCCGCCGTTCCCGCGTCGACCCGGCATCAGAAGACCTTGTCCTTGTACTCCTCGGGCGCCATGTCGGGCTCACCGGTCGGCCGCCAGCCCTTGATGCACCCCGCGGTGCTCCCCCAGCTGCGGTTGTCGAGACCATCGAGCGAGCGCTCCGACTCGGGGACCCAGTTCGCCTGCACCCGCATGCCGGCACGGACCTCGTCGTGGGGGACGTCCGGGAGGTCTTGGAGGCTGAGGATCCCGCCGGGCTCATCGAGCAGGATCGTGGCCCGCACGAACGGTTCGGTCTCCTTCTGGCCGTGGTACTGGACCGGTGTGACGATCGTGTAGGCGGTGACCACGCCGCGGTCCTCGAGCTCGACGTCGTGCTCGGTGCCGAGGACGATCGTGTCGATCGGGCAGTACCCGCGCGGGGGCACGTACACGAGCCCGCACTGCGGGCACTGCTGCCCGAGGAGCGTGCCCCGGACCAGGGCCTCGGAGTAGCGCACCATCGTCGGCGTCAGGAGGTCGTGGTAGTTCAACACCACGAACTGGTCCATCATCAGGGGCTCTTCGTCGCTCATGCCGGCTCGAAGCACTCGAGGTCGGTGATGTGGCCGACGCGTTCCGACTTCCAGCGGGGCGTCACGCGCATGCCGGTCTTCATCGCGTCGATCGATCCCGCATCCACGGCGTGCAGGAGTCCGGTCGTCGCGCCGTCGAGCTGCACGAGCGCGAAGGCGAACGGCCGGTCGAGCGGATGCTTGATCGTGGGCTCGCTCACCCAGCACCACGTGGTCACGACGCCCTCGGGCCCGACGTCGACCAGCTCGCCGTCGAGGGGCTCACCCGTCTCGGGGTCGTGCTCGACCGGAGGGACGAGCACGCGGTCGCGGGCACGCGCACCGACGAAGCGCTGGTCGCGCAAGCCGCTCAGGAACGCGCCGACGACGGGACCGAGCGAGCGCGTGTAAGGGAATTCGACTGTGTAGTCGACGGGCGGTGCTTCTGACATGGGACGTCAGCTACCGGCAGGCGGAGCGATCGACTTGAGCTCGACGTAGTGGTCGAGACCCTCCTTCCCGAACTCACGACCGACGCCCGAGGCCTTGAAGCCGCCGAACGGCGCCACGAAGTCCATCGTGTACTGGTTGACGCCGTAGGTGCCGGCACGGACGCGTCGCGCGATGTCGAGGCCGTGATCGACGTCGGCCGTCCAGACTGAGCCGGCGAGGCCGTAGTCGCTGTCGTTGGCGATGCGCACCGCGTCCTCGGCGTCGTCGTACGGGATGACGGCGACGACCGGGCCGAAGATCTCCTCCTGCGCGATCCGCATGGCGTTGTCGACGCCCGAGAACACGGTGGGCTTCACGTACCAGCCGCGGTCGAGGCCCTCCGGACGGCCGTTGCCGCCGACGACGACCTTGCCGCCCTCCTCCTGACCGAGCGCGATGTACTTCTCGACCCGCTCCTGCTGGCGCTCGGCGACGAGCGGGCCGACCTCGGTGGCCGGGTCGTGGGGATCGCCGACCGCGAGGCTGCCCACCATCTCGCCGAGCGCGTCGACCACCTCGTCGTACCGGTTGCGGCTGGCGAGCACCCGGGTCTGCGCGACACACGCCTGCCCGTTGTTCATGAGCGAGGCGAACTTGAGGCCCTGCACGGTGGCGGCGAGGTCGGCGTCGTCGAGAACGATCGCGGCCGACTTGCCGCCCAGCTCGAGGCTCACCCGCTTGAGCTGCTCGCCGCAGATGGCGGCGATGCGCCGGCCGGCGGCGGTGGAGCCCGTGAACGCGATCTTGTCGACCCCGGGGTGCCGAACGAGGTGCTCGCCCACCTCGCGTCCCGCGGGGATCACGCTCACGACGCCCTTGGGGATGCCGGCCTCGTCGAGGAGCTCCGCCATCAGGAACCCGTCGAGCGGCGTCTCGGGGGAGGGCTTGACGATGATCGTGCACCCGGCGATGAGCGCGGGTGCGAGCTTCGACATCGTCACGAACTGGGGCACGTTCCACGGGACGATGGCGCCGACGACACCCACCGGCTCACGCCGGACGATGATGTCGCTCCCGAGCACACCCGAGCGGCGCTCCTCCCACGGGTACGCCGCACCGACCTGCAGGAACGTGTTGAGCATGAGCCACGGCGCCGGCGACTGCGCCAGGTTCGAGAACGTGATGGGCGAGCCCATCTCCTCGGTGATCACCGCGGCCATGTCGGGAATGCGCGCCGCGTAGAGCTCGCTGAACCTCTGCACCGCGGCCATGCGCTCCTCGGGCGACAGGCGGGGCCACTCACCGGTGTCGAACGCGGTGCGAGCGGCGGTGACCGCCTTGTCGACGTCGGCCTCGGTGCCCTCGGGCACGCGCCCGACGAGCTCTTCGGAGTGGGGAGAGATGACGTCGATGGTGGCCTTGCCCTCGGGCGCGACCCACTCGCCCCCGATGTACAGGCGGTCGTATTCGTGCACGGTGCCCCTCCTCGTTTCGCCTTGGTCGGCCTCGCAAGCTCGGCCTCCTGCGTCGCCGGTCGGCAAAGCCGCCGCACGACGCGCGCGGTGACCCCCAATCTAGAACCTGTTCTAAGGGTGCACCAGCCGGCGATCTGCCCCGACCGCTCGCCGCGCTCAGTCCTCGCGGAGCAGCAATCGGGCCGCCGACTCCAGCTCCGAGCGCACCGCGCCTACCG
>JAPSGP010000444.1 GCA_031177445.1 Acidimicrobiia bacterium | reverse complement strand
GACACGATCGGCGGCTCCTACTTCCTCATGGCGATCCCGGCGGCCGCGATCACGGCGGTGCACTGGAGCCACCTCCGGGCCGAACGCGCCGCGTCGGCGCGGGTCTCGCGTGATCAGCTGCCCTTGCGGGCGCCCGAGCCAGAACCCGAGCCCGAGCCGGCGTCCTCCTCGAGCCGGGCTGCACCGGGCACGTCGGCGTCCTCGCGCAGCCGCTCGAGCGCGTTGCGATCACCCTTGAGGTAGCGGTCCCAGAAGTCGGTGGTCGCGGCGTACAGCGCGTTGGCCTGGGGGTCGTCGCCACCGATGAACGGCGTCACGTGCCCGGCGCCGAGGAACGTCAGCAGGAACTTTGGAGCCCTCGCCTGCTCGTAGGCCGTGACGCCGGCGCCGTAGGGCACGAGCGGGTCGGCGTCGCCGTGCAGGATGAGCAGCGGCGGGTTCTTGCCCTGGAAGTAGGTGTCGTCGACGAGCCCCGCGATCCCGGACATGGCGATCGCTGCCTTCACCCGGGGGTCGCTACAGCAGTCGCTGTAGACGAGCCCATAGGTCGTGATCCCCCCGAGTGAATGGCCGGCCGCCCCGATGCGCTTGGGGTCGATCACGCCGTCGAGCGGGCTCGACCCGCGGCGACCGACCTTCAGCACCTGGTCGATGACGAAGCTCGCGTCGGCGGGCTGGTTCTTCACGTCGCTCACGGCGCTGCTCAGCGTCACCCCGCCGGCGGCATCGCTGTTTGACGACGGGTAGTTCGGCAGCGCGACCACATAACCCGCCGACGCCCAGCGCTTGGCATCGGCCGTGTAGGCCGCGTCGTTGGCGAGCGCGCCGTGGCTGAACAGGATCAACGGGTACGGCCCTCGTTTGGTGTTGGCCGGCGCGCCTTCCACCGGCTCGGCCGACTCGCCCTTCGCGGGGTAGTAGACGACGGTTTCCAGGGTCCGGCTCGACGCACCGGGATAGCTCCCGTTGGGCACCGTGGGCCGGTCCTCGTCGACGAACGTCTCGGTGAGCTTGCCGACCGCGTACGTGCCGATCGGGACCACCTCGGCGGTGCGCTTCGGCTCGGGTGCGGCCGATGCGATCGTGGCCGCGTGCAGCGTGACCGAGACGCTCGCCAGTGCGACCAGGAGACTTGCAACGGCGGTGCGTCGGCGATGCCGGGAGCAGTGCGCGCTGGTCATCGTTCCTCCTGGAGCTCGGCAACTCCGGCCACGTCGGCATCGCGACGCAGCCGCGCCAGACCGTCGCGTTCGCCTTTGAGGTACCGATCGAAGAAGTCGAGCGTAGTTCGGGTCGCTGCGCTGGCGATGGCGTCGGTCGCGCCCCGGAACGGTGCGGTGTGTTGGCCCTCTACGAGGGTGACGAAGTACTTCGGTGGTCCAGCCCGCTCGAACGCCTCCACTCCGGCGGTGTACGGAACGGTGGAGTCGGCCTCGCCGTGGAGCGCGAGGAGCGGCGTGCGGATGCCGGTGAAGAACTCGGGCCGGTCACCCGCGAGGCCCGCCATCACGGCCGCAGCTCGAATGCGCCGGTCCACGCAGCACGTTCGGTACACCAAGGAGTAGGTGGTCAGCGCGCCCAGCGAATGCCCGGTCGCGCCGATGCGCGCGGGATCCATCAACCGGTACACCGCGCTGGTCTTCGTGCGATTCATGCGCAGTGCCCGGTCGAGCACGAAGGTGGCGTCAGCCGGCTGGTTCACGAGATCGGCGACCGTGGCGCCGCCCGGCGCACCTTGCTTTGCCAGCGGGTAGTCCGGTGCGACGACCACGTAACCCGCCGAGACCCACTGTGCGATCAACGGCTCGTACTCGCGTCCGAACGAGTTGTGGCCGTGGCTGAGGATGACGACCGGATAGGGGGTGCCGCTGCGATCCGCGGTCGCGCCTTCGGCAACGACCGCGGTGCCCGCAGGCCCGGTGGCGGGGTAGTAGATCGCGGTCGTCAACGTCCGCTCCGGTGACCCGGCGAAGGACTGGTTGGGCGGTGTCGGGCGGCTGCGGTCGACGAACGTCCTCTCGATGACGCCGACCGCGTAGGTGCCTGCTTCGGTCGCGCTCGCCCTCGGTTCGCGGGCAGTCGCCGTGCTCGCTGCGTAGGTGCTCGAGGCGGACGTGATCGAGCCGACGAAGCTGACGAGCGCGACCAAGACGAGCTTGCGGCGCGTGAGTGGCCGCGCGGTGGTGTTCACGTGACCGATCCCCCTGCGATCGGGGCGATCTTCGCAGCCGGGGATCGAGTCAAGGGCTCGCGCCGCTAACCTCCGAGGTTCCGGCGGCGTAGCCGAGTGGCCCAGGCAGAGGTCTGCAAAACCTTGTACGTGGGTTCGATTCCCACCGCCGCCTCAACCCTCCGCTCCGAGGAAGCGGTGAGAAGGATGCGGATCGCAGTCCCCGACCTCTCGGGTCGGGGACTGTTCGCGTTCGGTGCTAGCCGGTGAAGGTGGGGACCGCGACGATCGGCGTCGCGGGCACGACCTTGACGACCGGGGGAGTGATCAACGGCTTCGTCGGCTCGTTCACGTACCCGGGCAGGACGCAGGCGCCGATGTCGTCCGGATCACAGCTCTGGTCTTCGGCCGTCGCAGTGGCGACGGGGATCGTGAGCACCGCACCCATGACGGCGAGCGCGAGGGCCGAGCCGATCTTCCGCATCGAACTCCCTTCCAGACTGAGAAGAACTGCCCGGAAAGGTAACACTGCGGACCGTCCCGGTCATGTACTGGAGCGGCGGGCCCCTCTGCGCCGTCCGGGCCCGAGTCGAACAGGGCGCTGACCAGGGCAAACGCGTGCGC
>JAPSGP010000160.1 GCA_031177445.1 Acidimicrobiia bacterium | reverse complement strand
GCGAAACAGTTCAGTTCGGACGCGGGCGTTCCTGGCATCGCTCGCGTCCGAACTGAACTGAATCGAACGGCGAATCAGAAGGGGGAACCTGCGTGAGCTTCAGTCGGACCGAGATCGAGGACGCGTTCCAGCGCTTCCAGGACACTGCTGAGCGCAGCGCCAAGAGCGGTGACTGGACGGAATGGGCGAGCTGCTTCACCGAGGACGCGCAGTACTACGAGCACCACTACGGCCGCATGACCGGTCGGGCCGAGATCCTCAAGTGGATCAGCGAGACCATGGCCGAGTGGCCCAACAGCGAGATGCGCTCGTTCCCGATCGACTGGTACGTGATCGACGAGGACCGGGGTTGGGTGCTGTGCTCGGTCCGCAACGTCATGGACGACCCCGGCGACGGCAGCAACCACGAGGAGTACAACTGGACCCTGCTCCACTACGCCGGCGACGGCCTGTTCTCGTACGAGGAGGATCTCTACAACCCGAACGAGTTTGCCGAGATGATCAAGGGCTGGATCGCGGCCAAGAAGGCGGCCGCGTCCTAGGCGTGGAGCGGGCGTCAGTTCCAAAATTGGAACCTGTTGCAATTTTGGCCGAGTCCCTGTAGCGTTTTTCGAGCCGATCGCCGGCCTGACGCATCAGGGGGAGCACATGGAATTCGGGATCTTCAACAGCCTCTACACGCCCTACCAGGCGCTGCAGGGCCGAGACGCCGGCGTCCTCGAGCACGAGCGGCTCATGAACGAGGTCAACTGGACCATCGCCGCCGACCGGGCGGGCTTCAAGTACACGTGGGCGACGGAGCACCATTTCCTCACCCAGTACTCGCACCTGTCGGCCAACGAGATCTTCCTGCCCTACGTCGCCGCCAGGACCGAGCGCATCCACCTCGGCACCGGCATCTTCAACATCACGCCCCCGGTCAACCACCCGGCGCGTGTCGCCGAGCGGGTGGCGATGCTCGACCACCTCAGCGGCGGCCGCTTCGAGTTCGGCGTGGGTCGGGGCTCGTCCAGCACCGAGCAGAAGGGCTTCGGAATCCAGGACCCGGAGCTCACCAAGGAGATGGCTGACGAGACGCTGTCGCAGTTCAAGTACATGTGGCGCGACGGCCTCTACAGCTACGACGGCAAATTCTTCTCGATGCCACCGCGCAATGTGTTGCCGAAGCCGTACAGCGATCCGCACCCGCCCATCTGGGTCGCCGCCGGGAACCCGAGCACGTTCGAGAAGGCAGCCCGTATGGGCATCGGCGTGCTCTGCTTCACGATGGGCTCACCCGAGATGCTCGCCCCGCTGGTCGACCTGTACAAGAACACGATCGAGAAGGCCGAGCCCGTCGGCGAGTACGTCAACAACAACGTGATGGTGACCAGCCAGATGCTCTGCCTCGAGGACGGGCAGAAGGCGCGCGACATCGCGTGCAACATGACGAGCTCGTACCAGAACAGCCTGGTGTTCCACTATCTCGACACGTTCCCGAAGCCTCCCGGCATCCCCAACTATCCCGACCTCATTCCCGAGCCCACGCCGGCCGATCTGGAAGAGCGCATCGGCGCGGGCCTCGTCTGCGTGGGGACGCCCGAAGAGGTCACCCGGGCGGTCAAGGGCTACGCCGACATCGGCGCCGACCAGCTCGTGTTCGGGCAGCTGTCGACCACGATGCCGATCGAGGTCGCGACCGAGTCCGTCGAGACCTTCGGCAAGCACGTGTTGCCCGAGTACGACAAGGACCCGGTGCACAGCACGCAGCGCCAGCGCGAGGCCTACGTCGCCAAGCACGGCCCGACCCGCAGAACCCTGGCCGACGTGCTGGAGAAGGTCCCCGAGTAACTCGGCCCGCTCCATCGGCCAGGGGGGCCTCGTGGGCACGTGCGACGGCCGGGTTGCGCTCGTCACCGGCGCGAGCCGGGGAATCGGTGCCGCAATTGCAGAGCGGCTCGCGGCTGAAGGCGCTGCGGTTGCCATCACGGCCCGGACGCTGGACCGCCATCCGACCCTGCCCGGCAGCCTGACCGAGACCGTCGCCGCCCTCGAGGCGCTCGGCGCCAAGGTGCTCGCGATCGCGGCC
Organism: Acidimicrobiia bacterium; assembly: GCA_031177445.1. GTDB lineage: Bacteria > Actinomycetota > Acidimicrobiia > IMCC26256 > JACDBD01 > JAPSGP01. Next base: position 4,783 of record JAPSGP010000160.1, on the reverse strand, counting down.
GACCTCGCCGACGCCGACGACCGTGCCCGCATCGTGCCCGAGGTGGAAGCGAGCCTCGGTCCCGTCGACATCCTCGTCAACAATGCGGCGGCGGCGTTCTACATCCCGTCGACGGAGATGACGCTGCGGCGGCGCCGCGTGTTGTTCGAGCTGAACGTGCACGCCCCCCTCGATCTGATCCAGCAGGTCGTGCCGGGGATGCGGGAACGGCAGCAGGGCTGGATCGTCAACGTCTCCAGCGCGACGTCGAAGCATCCGAAAGGCCCGCCCTACCACCTGGGCGGAAAGCTCGGCACGACGAGCACGCTCTACGGCTCGACCAAGGCGGCGCTCGAGCGCATCACCGCCGGGCTGGCTGCCGAGCTCTACGACGACGGCATCGCTCTCAACACGATCGCGCCGGTCGCGGCGGTGCGGACGCCGGGGGCGGAGGCGCACCTCGGGGCGTTCCTCGACGAGCGGCCCGAGATCGTCGAGCCGGTCGAGTGGCTGGCCGACGCCACCCTCGCGCTCGCCACCTGTGACCCGGCCGCGCTGACCGGCCGAGTTCTGTACTCAGGACCGTTCCTCGACGAGATCGGATGGGAGAAGCGTGGCCGTAGCTGAGCTCGCCGGCGCCAAGATCCTGATGACGGGCACGACGGGCCAGGTCGGGTTCCCGCTCGCGGTGGCGCTGGCGCGCGACAACGAGGTCTGGGCGGCGGCCCGGTTCTCCGATCCTTCGTCGCGAGAGCGCCACGAGGCCGCGGGTGTGCGCTGCGTGACCGTCGACCTCGCCGCCGACGACCTGGGGGTGCTGCCGGACGACTTCGACTACGTGCTGCACTTCGCGGTCTCGCACGGCGGCGTGGCCGACTTCGACCGCGACCTCGCGCTCAACGCCGAGTCCAGCGGGCTGCTCATGCACCACGCTCGGAAGGCCAAGGCGTTCCTGCACTGCTCGTCGACCGCCGTCTACGCGCCCAACGGCCACACACAGCTGCAGGAGACCGACCCGCTCGGCGACAACCACCGGGTGATCCTGCCGACCTACAGCCTGTGCAAGATCGCCGGCGAAGCGGTCGTACGGACCGCGGCGCGACAGCTGGACCTCCCGACGACCATCGCCCGCCTCAACGTCCCGTACGGAGACAACGGCGGGTGGCCGGCCTTCCACCTCGAGATGATGCTGGCCGGCCAACCGGTGCCGGTGCATTCCGACGCGCCGAGCCTCTACAACCCCATCCACGACGACGACATCGCCGCGCAGGTGCCGAAGCTGCTGGCGGCGGCGCGCGTGCCCGCGACCATCGTGAACTGGGGCGGCAACGACGCCGTGAGCATCGAGGAGTGGTGCGCCTACCTGGGCGAGCTCACGGGGCTCGACGGCAAGACGGTCGAGACCGACCAGACACTCGAGAGCGTGACGATCGACACGACGCGCATGCACGAGCTCGTGGGCAAGACGACCGTCGACTGGCGCGACGGCTTTCGCCGGATGGTCGAGGCTCGTCACCCTGAACTGCTCACCGCCTGAAGATCTCTCCAGCTGAGGAAGGACGCCGCCGATGCTCTCGTCGATGGACGACTACCCCCTGCACCAGACCTCCGAGCCGATCCGCAACGTCGCCACCAGCGACCGCAACTTCTACGATCGCTACTACTTCAACCTGCACGGTTCGAGCGACGAGCTGTTCATGGTCATGGGCCTCGGCCAGTACCCGAACCTGGGCGTGCAGGACGCGTTCGCATGCGTGCGGCGCGGCGAGCAGCACCACGTCGTGCGGGCATCACGTGAGCTGGGCGACCGTATGGACACGTCGGTCGGGCCCTTCCGGGTCGAGGTGCTCGAGGGATTGCAGCGGGTCCGATTCGTGCTGGAGCCGAACGAGCACACGATCGCGGCCGACCTCACCTGGGAAGGAGCGATCCCGGCGTTCCTCGAACCCCGCCAGTTCATCCGCAAGTACGGACGCGTGCTGTTCGACACCCAGCGCTTCGCTCAGACCGGGTACTGGTCCGGGATGCTCGAGGTCGGGGGTGAGCGCTTCGAGGTCACGCCCGACCGGTGGTGGGGCACCCGGGATCGGTCGTGGGGTGTGCGGCCCGTGGGCGAGAAGGAGCCGGCCGGCATTCGCCAAGGCGAGGGCCAGATGGGTGGGATGTGGAACTACTCCCCCATGCAGTTCGACGACTTCTCCGTCCTCTACATCCTCAACGAGGCCGACGACGGCGAACGCCCGCTCGAGGAGGCGGTGCGGATCTGGAACGATCCCGAGCGCGGCCACCAACTGCTCGGCCGGCCCGAGTTCGAGCACGCGCTCGTCCCGGGCACCCGCATGATCTCGTCGTCGGTGATCTCCTTCCCGCACGCTCCCGGCGGTGGGTTCGACGTGGACGTCACCCCTCTCACTCATGCGTTCATCGCGGTGGGCACGGGCTACGGCATGGAGGAGGACTGGGGCCACGGCATGTACCAGGGGCCGCTGGTCGTCCAGGGGCTCGTGCGCGACATGGACGAGCTCGGCAAGTGGGGCTGGTACGGCATCGTCGACCACGTCGCCCGCTTCGAGATCGGAAGCGGCGCCGACGCCACCGTCGGCTACGGCCTCCACGAGCACGGCTTCTTCGGCCCCTACCGCAGGTACGGCCTCGAGCGCGCCGACGACACGTTCAGGTAGCGGGCCGGCGAGCAGAGGCGACGGCCCGCCATGCCCCGGGCGGACGAAGGCCGCTTCGGACCTTGACAACATGTGGCAAGCAGTGTGAAGTGGCGTTCTACGGCGTGAGGATGTCTCTGCGCCGCTGCTTCCCCCGATCCATGGCGCAAGCCAGAACTTCGGGGGACCGGCATGAGCGTCTGTCGTCTTCGCCGCGTCGCGGCGGTAATCCTGTGCGCAACCGTCTTCGCGGGGTGCAACGCCTACCGAGACAACCACTTCGGGCTCAGCTTCGGGTTCGGAGGGTGGTACGGCCACCACTTCCAGCTTCCGACCGATGACATCGTCACCCTCGACGACGCGCTTCCTGGCGGCACGATCGAGACGGTGCGATGGATCCGTGGTCAGGTCAACTTCCACGACATTCCCGGCGACATCGTGTTCGACTGGTCGTACTTCTTCGAGGACACCAACGCTGCGGATCTTGCCGAGTCGATCGACCAGGTTCGACACAACCGGAAGTGCCTGCTCATGCACCGGAACCCGTTCGTGGCCTTCGGCGACCGGCACAACTGGACCGAGGAAGACCCGGGTGGCGACTGCCACGTCGGCGAACATTGGAGGCTCTGAGCGCGCCATGTGTCCAGGTACCAAACGATGGCTCGTGGGCTGTGTCCTGGCAGTCGTAACTGTTGCATGCAGCTCGTCGGATCGCGACCGCGACACCAGTCGAGAGAAGTACTGCTACTCGGCTCGTCTCGATTTCGAACGAGTCATGCGGGCGGCGGGCGACCCGGCCACGAAGGCACGCGCTCGTGCATCGGCGCGCAGCATCCTCGCGCTCTTTGCGAACAACGGCGAGGAATGGGTGAAGAATTCGCCCCGTCGGCTGTCGCACGACAGCCGGCTGATCCTCGAGGCGGCGCAGGCCGCGGCGGGCGGTCGGCCTGTCATGCTCGCCGATGCCGACCTCACGACAGCGTTCGAGAGCGTTGGCGAGTATGCGGACCGTTGCCAGTAGCCGATGAGCATCACGATTCGGATCAGCAGCCTCACGAAGGTCTACCGGAACCACGGCCGACGCGTCTTCGCGCTGAGCAACCTCGATCTCGACGTTCAGTCCGGAACCGTCTTCGGGCTGCTCGGTCCGAATGGCGCCGGCAAGACGACCGTGATCCGCGCGGTTGCCGGCCTCGTCAGGCCCTCGGCCGGCAGCTGCGAGGTGTTGGGTGCGCCGGTTCCCCGATCGATGCAGCACGTCGTCGACCGAATTGGAGTGATCGTCGAGACGCCCGGCTTCCATCCGAGCCTGACCGGGCGGCAGTCGCTCGAGTACCTGGCACGCACACGCCCGATGCGATGCCGCAGCGTGGACGAAGCGCTAGAGACCGTGGGCCTGACGGGTCGCGCCGACGACCGGGTCAAGACGTATTCGCTCGGGATGAAGCAGCGGCTCGGAGTGGCTTCGGTGCTGCTCAAGGACCCCGAGCTGCTCGTGCTCGACGAGCCGGCCAATGGTTTGGACCCGCACGGGATCAGCGAACTGCGCACCCTGCTGCGGCGGCTCGGCGACGAGGGCCGAACGGTCTTCGTCTCCAGCCACCTCCTGGGAGAAGTCGAGCAACTGTGCGACGAGGTCGCGATCATCAACGAGGGTCGGTGCGTCGCCCAGGGGCGACTCGCGAATCTGCTGAGCGTCGGGCATCAGGCCCGTGTTCGGGTCCACGGAAGCGGACGCGCCGCTCGCACGCTGCTGGAGTCCGCCGGCCTGCCGTGCGTCGAGTCGACCGACGGCGCCCTCCTCGTTCGCGTCGAAGTCGAAGATGCGTGGTGGATCACCAAGGTCCTGGCCGAGCATGGGATCTTCGTCACAGAGCTCGACGTGGCGCGGACGACACTCGAGGAGTGCTACCTGGAACTCGTCACCCGCAGCGACGACCAGGCGTCGATTGGTAGGTGGGGTCGTTGATCGCCTACTCCTTTGCCGAGGTTCGGCGCTTCACTCAGCCGCGTGGCCTCCGGTTCGTGCTCGTCTCGTGCCTTGCTCTGGTGGGGCTCGTTCTGGTCGTGCAGGCAGCTCGGGGCCAGCAGCTGTCCCTGTACGACGACCTGAGTGGCGCCGTGCCGGTACCGGTCAAGGCGCC
>JAPSGP010000027.1 GCA_031177445.1 Acidimicrobiia bacterium | reverse complement strand
AGCGGCACCTCGGTCGCAGTGGCCACGCGGCAGAACGCCACCAAGCCCACCACGACCCATCCGGCACGGTGCCACCGCCGGTTCGTCCACGGCGCGAGCCCGACGACCACGGCGACCGCCGCCGCCATGTAAGTCGATGACGGGAACGCCGCGCCCGTGATGAACGAAACCTCCCGCGCGTGGGTGGCGACGTCGGCCGGCACACGTGTCTCCACGAGATTGTTGAGGATCGCCATCGCGCCGCCTCCGAGCGCGGCTGCGAGCACCGCGACCGCGAGCCCGCCCCAGATACGCCGCCACACGAGCACGACCAACACCGCCACCGGGGCCGCGAGGGCGATGACCTGGATCGCGCCGACGATCGCGTCGGCGAGCGCCTCGGGTACCCAGTCGATCAGCGCCAGGATGTCCCGGCTGACGCGGAGCGCGACCTGACGATCGACGATCAGCGCGAGCACGCCGGCGATACCGACCACCACGGCAAAGACGAAGCGCGCAAGATCGCCACGGTGGCGCTGTCCGCCCCGGATCACCGCCGGATCCTAGGCAGCGGCCAATCCGCGTACTCGGAGCACCACGCGCGAGCGCCGGCGTGGGTCAGGTGGTCGAAGTCTGCGGCTCCACGGCAGCGCGGACGGCGCCCTTGTCGAATCGCGCCTCCTCGACGACCTCCTGGGCGCCCGGATCGGTCTCACCGTCGGCGAGCCGGGGCCGGTCGTCCGTGCGCGCGTGGACCACCGGTCGCAGGCCCAGCCGTTGGCGGGCGAGATAGGCGAGCAGACCGGCGCGTTCGTCGGTGTAAGGGCGGACCGATCCGGGCATCGATCTCTCCTTCTTCGTCGCGATCGGAACCATCATCCACCGGGAACTGGACAGCTCCTGGCCACTTTGCATGCGAGACTCGAGGCATGCGCGCCGATCGTCTGGTCGCCGCCCTCCTGGTTCTCCAGGCCCGCCGGCGCGTCACCGCGGCCGAGCTGGCAGCCGAGCTCGAGGTCTCCGAGCGCACTGCCCGGCGCGATCTCGAGGCGCTGGCCCTGGCCGGCGTGCCCGTGTACTCGCAGCCCGGGCGTGGAGGAGGCTGGTCGCTCGTCGGCGGCGCGCGCACCGACCTCAGCGGGCTCACCGCCGACGAGGCGAGGACCCTGTTCCTCGTCGCGGGCCCGTCCTCCTCGGCGACGCCTGAGGTGAAAGCCGCGCTGCGGAAACTGGTACGCGCGCTCCCCGAGACCTTTCGTGCCGGCGCAGAGGCGGCGGCGTCCGCCGTCGTGCTCGACCCGGCGAGCTGGGACCGAACGAGCCCGCCGCCACCCATCCACCTCGACGCGCTGCAGCGTGCCGTCGTCGACGGCGTTCAGGTGCGTCTCGGGTACGCAGCGCGCGACGGGGCGAAGACCGAGCGAGTCGTCCATCCGCTCGGTCTGGTGGCCAAGGGCTCGGTCTGGTACCTGGTCGCCGGGACCGACGCCGGACAGCGCACCTTTCGGGTGAACCGCGTGCGCTCGATGACCCCGACCGACGACCCGGTCGAGCGGCCGCCCGGCTTCGACCTCGCCGAGACCTGGCAGGCCATCGTGGCCACGCTCGACGAGCAGCGAACTCCCGTGCGCGTGGTTGTGGTTGCCGAGCGCGACGTGATCTGGCTGCTGCGGACGCTGTTCGGCACCCGGCTCACCGTGGGTGACGACACCGGCGACGGGCAGCTCGAGGTCGAGATCCGCGGCCACGAGGTGGACTCGGTCGCCAGCGAGCTCGCCGGACTCGGTGCACGGATCGAAGTCGTCGAGCCCGCCGAGGTCCGGGAACGGCTGGCAACCATCGGCGCCGAGCTGACGCGCCGCTACGGCAGCTCGTGAGCCGACGAGCGCGCGATCGCCGCCGCCTCCCCGAGCGCCTGGCGTAGGTCGGCGAGGATGGCATCGCCCGGGACGGCGTCGACGAAGTCGTCGCCGGTGGCGTACACGATCGTCGGGACCGACCATCCGGCGAGGCTGGCGACCAGCGACCGGAACCCCGTGTCGAGGGCGAGGAAGTGCGCGGGGCTGGCTGCAGTGGCGACGAGCACCACCGCGGTGCCGCGCAAGGAGTCCGCCGGCAGCTGATCGAGCACCACCTTCAGCAGCCCGCTGTACGTCGCGCGGTAGATCGGTGAGGCCAGGATCAGGATGTCGGCGGCCGCGATCGTGTCGAGCGCCCGTCGTACCGAGTCGTGCTCCCGTCGCAGGAGCAGCGCGTCGGCGTCGAGCGCCGACACGTCGATGAGCGTGCCGTCACCGACGAGCTCGATCGCGGCGGCGGCCAGCGCGTGCGTCTTCGACGTCGTCGACGGGCTGCCGTTGACAGCGACGACGGGCATGGGGCGGGAGCCTACAAAGCACAGGTGGAACCACGTACGGTTGGGCTTGTCCAGCAATCCGAGAAGGGACATGGAATGCCCGTCGAGTTCCTGGGCATGGGCGCGACCAACGACGGCTCGGAGACGAACAAGCGCTCCGGCCCGAGCTTCGACCGCGAGTACACGATCCGCCTCGCCCGGGAGCACGAGGAACACGGCTGGGACCGCGTGCTGACGGCGTACGGATCGGGGACGCCCGATCCTGCACAGGCGGCAGCGTGGATCGCGATGCACACGGAGAGCCTGCAGATCCTGCTCGCGCACCGCCCCAACCTCTCGATCCCGACGTTCGCCGCCAAGACCTTCGCCACCCTCGACCAGATCAGCGACGGCCGGCTCACGGTGCACTTCATCACCGGTGGCAACGATCAGGAGCAGCAGCGCGAAGGCGACTACCTCTCCAAGGACGAGCGCTACGCCCGGACCCGTGAGTACATACAGATCGTGAAGCGGGTCTGGACCGAGCACGAGACGTTCGACCAGCAGGGCACGTACTACTCGTTCGCCGACTTCGTCTCCGACGTCTTCCCCGTCCAGCAGCCGCGGCCCGAGATCTCCTTCGGCGGATCGTCGGACGCTGCGTACGAGGTCGGCAGCACGGAAGCCGACATCTACTGCCTGTGGGGCGAGCCGTTGGCGAACACCGCCGAGCAGATCGCACGCGTGCGTGCGACAGCGGCGGCCGCGGGCCGCGCCGAGCCGCCCCGCCTCCAGGTCGCGTTCCGGCCGATCATCGCCCCCACCGACGACGCGGCGTGGGAGAAGGCACGGGCGATCGTGGAGCGCATCGAGTCCCGGCGAGGGCCGAAGAACCCGTGGGTGCGCAAAGGAGGCGGCCGGCGGCCGCAGAACACCGGCTCGCAACGGCTCGTCGACATCGCGGCTCAGGGCGAACGCTTCGACCGCGCGCTGTACACCGGTACCGCTCGAGTCACCGGTGGCGCAGGAAACTCGAACGCGCTCGTGGGTGCCCCGGAAACCGTTGCCGCTGCCCTCCTCGACTACGTCGACCTCGGCGTCGACATCTTGTCCGCACGGGGCTACAACACCCTCGACGACGCGATCGAGTTCGGCGACCACGTGATCCCGATCGTGCGCGAGGAAGTCGCCAGAAAGGACCGGGAGCGCGCCGCCGCGCTGGCGTAACTTCCAGGCTTGGCTGCCCATCCGCTCGACAACGCGGTCTGGCACTCGCTCACCGCCGCCGATCGCACGCTCGTCGAACAGACGAAGCACGCGGCGCGCTACTTGCCGGAGGTGTCGCCGTTCGGCGGCATCCCCGACGAGCCGTCGCCTGACGCGTGGCGCGGCCTCGCCGAGCTCGTCGGTCCCGACGGGGCCACGGTGCTGTTCCGCCGCCGCGTGGAGGTGCCGCCGGCGTGGACAGTCGTGCACCGGATCCACGGCGTCCAGATGGTGGCGCCGCGCGTCGACGGAGTCGGCGAAGTCGATGGGGTCGACGGGGTCGGGATCGACAGCGAAGCCGGCATCGAGGTGCTCGGAACCGCGGACGTGCCGGAGATGCTCGAGCTCGTGCGCGCCACGCAGCCCGGGCCCTTCGGAAAGCGCACCGTCGAGCTCGGTGACTATCTCGGTATCCGCGAATCGGGTCGGCTGGTTGCGATGGCAGGCGAGCGCCTCCGCCCCGAGGGCTACACCGAGATCAGCGCGGTGTGCACCGATGACCGACACCGTGGGCGAGGGCTGGCAACCCGCCTCGTCCGCATCCTGGTCCAGCGGATCCAGGCCCGGGGTGAGCAAGCCTTCCTCCACGCCGCTGCCGACAACGAGCCGGCGATCCGTCTGTACACGTCGCTCGGCTTCGAGGTCCGCTGCCTCGCCGACGCCGTGATCGTGCGGCCGACGCCGGGTTGACGATCTGCTTCAGACGCTGTTCTCGACGACAACCCCGCAGCGCGCGCTGGTGGCGCGCACGACATCGCCGGTACGCCAGTGCGCGGTTTCACCGGGACGAAGCTCCCGAATGTGGTCGGCGCCCTCGCCGATGCGGGTTACGCCGTCTCGGAAGACCACAACGACGACAAAAGTTCGACTCACATTCGATGTGTTGGTGATCGTGCCGGTCGATTCCGCGAAGTCGCGCAGAACGGTGCACGTGTCGACGGTGGTGTCATAGACCGCAGGGTCGGCGCGACCCAGCCGAAAAGGTCCTTTGACCGTGATGTCGGTGTCTTCCACCCACGCGATGATGACCAGTGCGCCGATGATGCTGAGCCCGATGGCGACGCCACCGAGCACGGTCCCAGCGATTGCCTGGCCGCGCCGTGCACCTTGACGCTTGCGCGCGGTTGATCTCCCCACCAAGCCGAAGATCAACGCCAGAACACCGAGCGGGAACGCGACGAAGAAGAGGATCATCGTCACGCCCGCGACGGCGCCGATGATTCCCAGAACGAGCGCAGCCACGGCCAACCCGTTCCCCGTGCCGTGCGGTGAGCCGTTCCTCTCGCCCGATCGTGTAGCTGGCGCCGTGCCCCAACCCGGCTCGGTCATGCCCCAAGTCTCGCTCGGCTCGGCGTAGTGCAAACGTGGGCTCAGAGCATCGTCAATGCAGCATTCTGCCGACGTTTGGCCAGCGCCGCGGCGCTCCCATCACCGCACCGCCGGCGACGGCAAGCACTACGAGCACGACGAGATAGATGGTGCGAGGCGCGCCGGTCTCGAGTTCGTCCCAGCTTCGGAACGAGGCCAGGAAGGCGGCGATCGGCCACAACGTGAGCGCGACCGCGGGCAAGAACGCCTCGTCGGACCGGTTGCGGATCGCGGGGTACGCGGCCAGCGTCGCCAGTAACGCGAGCCAGCAGCCGCCGTATCGGCCCGATAGCCCGACCAGCGCGAAGGGGCCGCGCTCCCCCACCGCGTCGGGATCGATCCAGATGGCGAGGGCAAGTGCGGCGTACGCGATGCCGAGGCCCGAAACGATCGCGCGTGCCGGTACTGAGAGCGCAGGCGATGCGGGAGCGGCCAGACCGCGTTGCAGCACGAGGATCGTGCCGAACGCCAGCGGGCTGGCAACGAACAGGATCACCCACGCCACCGCTTGCCAGCGGCCGAAGTCGAAGACCTCTTCGTGGTGGATCGTGAACGCGATCGTCGGCAGCGTGAGTGCCAGCACGCCGAAGCACAGGGGACGAACCCGAAACCACTCGACCTCGGCGGCGGCCAGGCCGAAGAGCAGTGCCGACGCGACGTAGAACGCGCCCACCGTCGCGGTCAACGGTGGCGGTCCGATTGCCCAGGAGAAGTAGTCGTCGGTGTCGGCTGGTAAGGCCAGCATCACGATCCCGGCGACGCCGGCCACCAGGGTGACGACGAGGAACAAGCTTCGAAGGACGCTCATCATGGGCGGGACCGACGCTGTCAGTCGGGAGACGAGATCGAGAGGTTCCAGGGAGCGTCGTCGGGGTGCAGTACGTCGAGCGTGACCTTCGATCCACTCCGCACGCGGGTGCCGACCGGCGGCTGCTGGTCGACGACGAGCCCGTCGACCGGCGCGGGATGCTCGTTGAGCCGGTGCACCCGCAGCTTCACTCCCGCCTGCACGGCAGGAAACCACGCCTTCGTCATCATCATGCCGCGGAAATCGGGCACCCTGACGAACCGTCGCGGCCGGGGCTTCGGTGACAGCCAACACACGAGTGCATCGAGGGCAGCGAGGATGCCGCCGACCACGCGCCCCCCACGAGAGAAGCCCAGCTCCGCATCGACGCCGGGCTCACTCGGATACGACGGTTCTCGCTGGAGACTCTTCCTCATCGCCGACTGAGCTTTCCCGAGATCCGCCGGGAGCGCCAGCATGGCGGCTCGCGGGACCGCGCCGGGATGTGGGACGCGCTCGAGCAGCCCGACGGCTCGGGCTATTCCGTGGTCAAGCCGTCATCGAGCAGTGGTACCCGAGCGGTGACGGCGGCACCGGGCCATCAGCCGGCGGTAGCACGGCTCGGACCGGCGGACCCGGAAGTTGGTCGTCGCCGGGACGTACTCGACGAGCGCCCGCGACCGGCGGAGCTCGTTGACCTCGCGCAGCACGTCGGCCAACTCGCGGTCGTCGGCGAAGGGATCGGGCTCCCAGTGTGTCCCCCGCATGCTCCGATCATGCGCCCCCGACGAAGGGGAGGCAATGCTTCTGCCGCCGCGAAGCGACCACTGTCACGCCGAGAAACGGCCAGGCGTCGCGAACTACCCATTCGTCCGATGAACCCGACGGCGCTCGGTGGTGGCACCATGGTGCGCCGTGACCACACCGACCTCGACCCCGACCGGCTCGGCGGCCGATCAGCTCGAAGCGAGCCGCGTCTTCAGCGTCTCGATCCTGATTTCGGCGATCCGGTGCACGCTCACTTACGTCGTGTTCCCTTGGATCCTGCCGCTCGTCGGAATCGCCAGCGGCGTGGGCCCGGCAATCGGTGTGGTCGTCGGAGTCGTCGCGATCGTCGCCAACGTCTTCAGCATTCGGCGCTTCCGCCGTAGCACACACGCGTGGCGCCGGCCGCTGATGGCGCTCAACAGCGCGGTCATCGTGCTGCTCGTGATTCTCGTGGTCGTGGACATCGGCGACCTGGTGTCGTGAACGAGGAGCGACCCGCCGTACCCCGGGCGGGACGGGTCGCTCGCGCAGCCTGGCTGCTCGGCGGGCTCGTCGCCGTCGCGGTGGGCGGGATCGGGATCGTCGTGCCGGGGCTCCCGACGACCGTGTGCTTCATCGTCGCCGCCTGGTGCTTCTCCCACTCGAGCGAGCGGCTCGAGCGTTGGGTCCTCGAACTCCCTCGCATCGGCCCGATGGTGCGCGACTCGCGAGCCGGGCTCGGCATGCCGAGGCGCGCCAAGGTGCTGGCGATCTCGATGATCGTGGTCGCGGTCGGCCTCAGCGTCACCTTCGGCATCGACAGTTGGCTGGTGCGCGGTGTAGTGCTGGCGCTGGGGGCCATGGGGGTCGGCTACATCGTGTTCCGGGTGCCGACCCGCGAGCGTGTCCTCGCGGCGCGAGCTCGAGCCTGACCACGGCACGAGATCGCACGCTTTCCCGGCGCCGGCCACGGCTTCATGCACTGATCGCGGTCGCGTCACACAGCCCTGATCTGTGAGGGGTTGGCTGCGATGCATGGTCGCATTCCGAATCACCCGGGTCGGCCGCCTCGCCTTCATCGTCGCGGTGGCAGCAGCGAGCGCCCTCGGCGGTGGCGCGGTTTCGCTCGCGTTCGGCGGCGAAGACCGCGCAAGCGACGCCCGCCACGGGCACGGCACCGGCGCCCATACGAACGTGCCGAGCGCGGACACCCAAGGTCCTCCCGTGAGCACGGCTCGACCAGGAGCGGGTCGGCACCACCACGGCAGCAAGCTCCCGCCATACTCCGAGCGCTACGCCGACGCGACCACCGAGGCACGCGATGCCGCCGACGCCCTGCTCGCCGACGTCCGCTCCACGCTCGCGAACTTCGCCAGCGCGGACGCCGCCGTGGCCGCCGGATATCGCGCGCCGGCGATGCCCCGGGGCGCGCTCGTCCACTACCGCAACCCCGCGGTTGCCCGAGGTGGGCCCGCCCTCGACCCGACACAACCGGCCGGACTCGTCTACTTCACCGTCGACGGCACCGCGCCGGTGTTGCTCGGCGCCTTCTTCGTCGTCCCGCCGGGAACGCCCGCGCCGGAGCCCGCCGACGAACTCGTCGTCTGGCACAGCCACGATCCCACCTGCCCGAGCTTCTTCGTCTCCGCCGACGAGCCGTGCGCGAACATGCGCCGGATGCTGCACGTCTGGACGTTCGACGAGGTCACGCTCCTCTCCCCGCGCACCGCTCAGCCGATCGCGGTGCGGGTCACCGATCCGTTCGGAGTCCCGTTCCGCGCCGCGGTCGAGCGCGCTTCGTAGCGCCGCGCGACCTGGAGCCCGCACCCCGAGGTGGGACGATACGGCGCAATGGCCGACAGAACGGTGGTCGTCGTGGAAGACGACGACCACATCGCCGAGCTGCTCGAGCTCTACCTGAGCCGAGCCAGCTTCCGCGTCGAGCGGGCGATGACCGGTGAGGGAGGCCTCGCGCTCGTCGGGCGCTGTCAGCCGGTGCTCGCGGTCGTCGACATCGGGCTGCCCGGCAATGTCGACGGCTTCGAGGTCTGTCGCCAGCTGCGAGCCCGGGGCTCGGTGCCGATCGTGATGCTCACCGCACGCGGCGACGAGACCGATCGGGTCGTCGGGCTGGAGCTCGGCGCCGACGACTACGTCACCAAGCCGTTCTCGCCCCGCGAGCTCGTCGCCCGGGTCAAGGCGATCCTCCGCCGCAGCTCCGGTGCGAGCCCGGCCACCAACACCGTCGTGGTGGGCGAGGTCGTGATCGACATCGGACGCCACGAGGTCCGGCGAGCAGGAGAGCACGTCGATCTGGCGCCGCGCGAGTTTGCGTTGCTCGCGGCACTGGCCGAGCACAAGGGCATGGTGCTCTCGCGCCGGCAGCTGCTCGATCGGGCGTGGGGTTACGACTGGTACGGCGACGAGCGCACCGTCGACGTCCATGTCGGTCAGCTCCGGCGCAAGCTCGGGGACGACTTGCCGCTCGCAACCTTGCGACGCACCGGCTACCGACTGGGCTGAGGCATGCGCCGCCGCCTCGTGTTCGCGATCGCGGGCGCAGTCGCAGCGGCCGTCACGGTCGTCGGCGTCGGCACGTTGATCCTGACCCAGCTCGACGCCCGTCAGCGCAGCGAGGGTGAACTGAGGCGGCGCACGACAGAGCTCGCGGCGGTGCTCTCCGAGCTGCAGCCCCAGCGCGCCCGACCGGTCGCCCAACGGTTCGAGCCCGCGCTCGACGTCGACGCGGTCGAGCTCGTCCCGCTTGCCGATCCGCCCGGATGGCTGACGTCCGCCGACGTCGCCCAGCTCCGAGCGGGAACGAGCGTGTCGACCCGCGAGAACGACACGACGTACGCGGCGGCACCGATCGTGCGCGACGGTGCCGTGCCCCGCCGCGCAGTCGCCTCCATCGACTCGGCCGGCGCGCAGTTCGGGTCGGCGGGCCGGTGGTTCGTGCTCGCGGGATTCGTCACGGTCGTGCTCGGCGGAGCCGTCGCGCTGTGGCTGGCGCGATCTTTCGGGCGGCCGTTGGCCGCGGCCGAGTCCGCAACCCGACGCATCGCCCGCGGCGACCTCGCGGCTCGGGTCCCGGAACCGCGTGGCCGCGAGGACGAGCTCACGCGGCTCGTCCACGCGATCAACGACATGGCCGCCTCGCTCGAACGGTCGCGGCAGACCGAGCGCGAGTTCCTGCTGTCGGTGTCGCACGACCTGCGCACGCCACTGACATCGATCAGCGGCTGGGCCGAAGCATTGACCGACCGCACCGCGCCCGACACCGCCGCCGCCGGTCGCACGATCCTCGCCGAGTCGGGCCGTCTCGACCGGCTGGTGCGCGACCTGCTCGACCTGGCGCGGCTACGCGCCAAGGCGTTCACGCTGCACGCACAGCCTGTCGATCTGCGCGACATTGCATCCGATGCGATCGAGGGGCTGCGTCCCGAGCTCGAGGATTCCGGCCTCGCCGTCCGGCTGGACGCGGCGGCCGAGACCGTGCTGGTCAACGGCGATGCCGACCGCCTCGCCCAGGTTGCAGGCAACCTGATCGAGAACGCGGCTCGGTACGCCACCACTGCCATCCACATCACGGTGCGTAGTGACAACCGCGACGCGATCCTCGCCGTCGACGACGACGGCCCCGGGATCCCGCTCGAGGATCGTCCCCGTGTCTTCGAGCGGCTCTACACCAGTCTCCGACCGACCGCGCGACTCGGATCGGGAACCGGACTCGGCTTGGCGATCGTGCGCGAGCTCGCGCGCGCGATGGGAGGAGACGTCACGGTTTCCGACGCGACCAGCGGTGGCGCGCGCCTGGTCGTGCGACTCCCTCGGGTCGAGCACGCATCCGATCCACAGGACGGGTCGCGGGCTTCTGGCCGATCCCGGTGATGGGTAACGTCAGATGAGGAGCGCCGACCGCAGGCCGCGGTCCCGCAAGGAAGAAGCGGCCCACCAGGACGGTTGACCCGTGCGGAGGAGGACGGTGCCATGGCCGTACAGCTGAACCACACCATCGTCTCTGCGAACGACAGTCATGCATCGGCGTCGTTCCTGACCGAGATCCTCGGGCGGCCGGCCCCCACTGCCTGGGGACCGTTCCTGATGGTCGAGCTCGACAACGACGTGACGCTCGACTTCATGGATGCCGAGGGCGAGATCGTCGCCCAGCACTACGCGTTCCTCATCAGCGAGGACGAGTTCGACGCCAGCTTCGGTCGCATCCGCGATCGCGGTGTCGGGTACTGGGCCGACCCGTCCCACCGCCGCGCCGGCGAGATCAACCGCAACGACGGCGGGCGCGGTGTGTACTTCGAGGACCCGAAGGCGCCGCACAACTACGAGATCTTCACCCGGCCCTACGGCAGCGGCGGCTGATCGGCACCACCCGGAGCCGGAACGGCACCCGGACCCGGCGCGCCGGCCTTGACCCACGAGGCGTAGCCGCCGACGAGATCGGACACGACGCCGAACCCGGCGTCGAGCAGGACGCTGGCGGCGACCAGCGAGCGGTACCCGCTGGCGCAGTAGACGACGACCGGACGCTGCGGGTCGAGCTCGGCGAGCGAATCGGTCAGCGCGGGAAGCGGGATGCGGCGCGCACCAGGCAAGGTCGCATCCACCGTCTCACCGGGACCGCGGAGGTCGACGAGCTGGAGATCCGGCTCCATCCCGAGCAGCTCGACGAGCTGGTCGGCGGTGAGCCGCGAGCTCGCCTCGACCAGCTCCGGGCGAGTGGCGAACACCTGCGCCGGGTCCTCGAGCTGGCCGACCACGCGGTCGTAGCCGACCCGCCCGAGCCGCACCTGCGCCTCCAGCGCGAAGGCGGGGTCGCCGGTGAGCACGATGTCGCGGTCGGGCGGTAGGACGTCACCCGCCCATTCCGCGAACCGCCCCTGGAGCCCGATGTTCACCGCCCCGCGGAGGTGCCCGGCGGCGAAGTCCGACGGCTCGCGGGCATCGAGCAGGACGGCACCAGCGTCTCGGCGGCGCAGGACGTCGTCGACGTCGAGGACCGGCGGCGGCTCTTCGTCCAGCAGCGGGCGCAGCTCGCGATTGCGCTGGGCGTCGAACACGAAGTATTGCGGTCGGGCGGGCTGCCCTTCTGTGACGGCGGCGACGAACTCGTCCTCGCTCATCTCCTGCAGTGCGTAGTTCGTCGCCCGCTGCACGCCGAGGGTCGAGCTCGTCTCACTCGAGAGTTGCTTCCCGCAGGACGAGCCCGCACCGTGCGCCGGAAACACACGGGTGTCGTCGGGGAGCCGAAGCAGCCGGTCGTGAAGCGAGTGATAGAGCTGGCGGGCGAGCGCGTCGGCCGTCAGATCGGCGCCCGCGGATGCCAGCAGGTCGGGCCGGCCGACGTCGCCCACGAAGAGCGTGTCGCCGGTGAGCACTCCGTAAGGGATGGAGTCGTCGGGATGCTCGTAGACGACGATGCAAATCGACTCGGGCGTGTGTCCCGGGGTGGCGAGGATCTCGAGCGTGACCTCCCCGAGCGACAGGCGCTGGCGGTCGCCCAGGAGCTCGACAGGGAATTCGAGCTCGGCACCGGCGCCGTACGAGATGACCGCACCGGTCAGCGCCGCCAGCTCCAGGTGCCCGCTGAGGAAGTCGGCGTGTACGTGGGTCTCGACGACTCGCTCGATGGTCAGGTCCTGGGCCCCTGCCTCCTCGAGGTAGACCCCGACGTCACGCCGAGGATCGACGACGACCGCTCGCCCGGTCGTCTCGTCGCCGACGACGTACGACGCATGGGAAAGGCAGGCGAGATAGTGCTGCGTGAAGATCACTCACGCCATTAGAGCCAATTCCGCAGCTTCTTGCGACTCGCCTTCCGCCATTCTTTCGCCCAGCACCGGCGCAGCCTCTGTCGTTCGGCGACACAGAGGCCGGCGAGCTCGCCCGCGAGCAGGACCGCGTCACCGTCGCGGGTCGCTCGGGCCGCGCCTTCGAGCCACGTCCGCGCCACCACGGTGTCCTGCAGGGCGCCCAGGTGGTCCTGGATGCGCTCCATGGCCTTCGCAAATCGCTTCGCCCGCTTCCCCATCGCGACCGTGGCCGCCTCCGCGGCATAACGCGCCTGCTTCGCGAGCTTGCGCACCTCGTGCAGCTCGGCGTCGCTGGGATCCCGAGAGAGTCGCCGGACACTCTTGCGCACCCGTCGCCACGGCCGGCGGACAAGACGAGGCGTCACCTTGTCGGCCCGGCGGCGACCATCGCCGTCCTTCATCGGTGGGTCGGCCGCGAGGCCAACGAGCTGATCGAGGAGTCGCGTATAGCGCGCGCCCGTCATGGCTTCGTCGAGCCCGCCGCGAGCGCGCATCCGCTCGACCTCGAGCTGGTCGAGCAGGACCTGCGCCGCTTTGTCCGCTGGTCGGTCGAGCAGCTCGAGCTTCGAGCGCAGGAGCTCGCCGAGGACATCGGGATCGCGGACATCGCCCAACTTGCCACCGAGCCACCGCAGCTCGTCGCGGAGGGGATCGGTGATCGACCGTTCGAGCACCGGTCGGAAGGTCTTGAGGTCGGAGCGGAGTCTCCGGGTCGCGACTCGTGCCTGATGGACGGCCTCGATGTCCTCGCCGAGGCGTACCGGCGCATCGTGCGCAAGCAGGCGCTGTGCCGACACGACCAGCGCCGCCTGCGCGACGTCCCGCATCGTCTTCGGCTTGCTCGGCATCGCGGCCGCGAGCTCGGGCGGCGCCAGTGCCCGCGGACCGAGGGCCTGCTTGATCTTCGACACGTCGACGTCGTCCGTGGCGCCGGCCGACTGCACCCGCGAAACGATGTGCTCGTACAGCCCCGGCTCGGAGCCGGCACGTAGCTCGATCTCGATTTGCCGAAACTGTCGCGGAGCGGCCGACGGAGTGGTCGCGACGACCAAGTCGTCGGCGACTTCCGCTACCGGCTGGGAGTCGGCGTCGCCGAGCTCGACGCGATGACGCCGAGTCTTCAGCTCCGCGACCGCACGGAGCTGCTCCCCGCGGGCCCACGCCGTCACCAGCCGGGCAGCTTCGGCCGGCGGAACGCCCGCCGATCCTGGAAATCGATGCTCGGTGCGCGTCAAGCCTGTGCCGTTGCCGTCGTCCGGAAGCTTGACGGTCCAGCCCTCGTCGGATCGGTGGCGAAGGCTCACGCCTGCCCGCGTGAGGCGCAGATCCGGCGTGTCGTAGTACACGGCGACGAGGTCGAGCTCCTCGTCTTCGAGCACGGTCAGCTCCGAGTCGCCCTTGAACGGTGGGAGCTCGAACGTCGGGGGAACATCGAACTTGCGCTCGACCTCCCGATGCGGCGTCTCGTCCCCGCCGCGGCCATCCGGCTGCGGCGAAGCCGGGGTGTGGCCACGCCGGTGCCAAAGCCGCCACTGACGGCGCAGCGCGGGCCGAAGGCGCGGCGCCTGCCGGGCGCGTCGGCCGACAGCACGCGCGGCGCCTCGCAGCCGGTCGGTCACCTGTGTCGCCCGCTGCGTCGCTGTGGTCATGGGGCCTCCCTCCTCCTCACGGGTCGTCCTGCGCGGACGTACCCATCCGGCCACGCGTGCAGTCGGTTGCCGCAAGGAGAAGCGCCCCACCACCCCATTGTGGCCCCGATAGGGTTCGGCGCCGGGGGAGCATGCGCACGGGGGACGTCGACACACTCGATCTGCCCGAGATCGATCTGTTCGGCGATGCGTTCCGTACCGGCCGCCACGATGACGTCGCCGCGGCCCGTGAGCGGCACTGGCTGGCCCGCACCGGGATCGGGTACCTCGTACTCACCTACGAGGCCGTTCATGCCGTGCTCCGGCATCCCGATCTCAAGTTCGCCTCGATGACGCTGCTCGGCGGGGGCGAGCTCGGCGCCCTCATGTACGAGCGATCCCAGCGCAACCTCTTGCACCGTCACGGCGAGCGACACACGCAGTTCCGGAAGCTGGTGAACCGCGCCTTCACGCCTCGGACGGTGGATCGGCTGCGCCCAGACATGCGCCGGCTCTTCGCTGACCTCCTGGATCCCGTGTGCCGTCGTGGGTCGTGCGAATTCGTACGAGAGGTCGCCTTCCCCTATCCGCCCCAGATGATCTGCGCCCTCCTCGGCGTGGACGGGTCGCGATGGCGGGAGGTGTCGGACTGGGTCGAGGTGCTCTTCAGTTCGTTCCAGCTCGACCCAGCCAATCGGCCGCGCATCTGGGAGACGCAGCAGCAGCTCGACGCCGCCATGCTCGAGGTCGTGCAGCGCAAGCGAGTCGAGCCCGGCGACGACCTCGTGTCCGATCTCCTCGCCGTGGAGGTCGACGGCGACCGACTGAGCGACGTCGACATCGCGACCCTCGCCGACAACCTCATCACCGCCGGCACCGACACGACCCGGAACCAGCTCGCGTCCGGAGTGTTCGACCTCGCGATCCGTCCGGACCAGCGCGACGCCCTGGTACGAGATCGCTCGCTCCTCCCGGGCGCAGTGGAGGAGATGCTCCGGTACCGCCCTGTCGTGCCGGGGACGATGCGCGAGGCCCTGGCGGAGGTCGAGATCCTCGGTGTCCGATTCCCGCGCGGCACAGTGCTGCTGCCCGCGTTCACGGCCGCCAACCGAGATCCGGCTGTCTACCCGGACCCCGAGCGCTTCGACATCACGCGCGACCACGCCCAACCGGTGCAGACCTTCGGCGGCGGCGCGCACTTCTGCCTCGGTGCCGCCCTCGCGCGCGCCGAGCTCCACGAGTCACTCGACCTTGTGCTCGACCGGATGCCGAACTTCGTCATCGACGGCGATCCCGACGCGGTGCCGTGGAAGCCCATGGTCGGCATCGGCGGCCCCGAAGCGCTCCCCCTGCGCTTCGACCCCGGTCATTGACCCAACTGTTTGATCCTCGCACGTGAAGGGGTATCGGGCACCCATGAGGCTGCTGGCCGCGCACCGAGGCGAGTCCGCTCCGCCACCGGCAGTCGATCCGTATCTGCTGGTGTTCGACACCTGGTTCGCCGACCTCGCGATCGGGGAGGGATTCATCACCCGTCAAGAGCTGATCGACCAGCTCCTCGATCTCCGGCTCCGCCTCATGACCGTCCATCAGCTCGAAGACAGCCTCGCGGGGGCTCCTGGCCACGAGCCCGACGCCCGCGGGGCGCGGATCGACCTTCCAGTCGACCCCGAGATGGATCTGCGGACGGAGCGCAGTCCTCATCGAGCTTGACGAGTAGGAGCCGCGACTACACCTTGGGC
>JAPSGP010000159.1 GCA_031177445.1 Acidimicrobiia bacterium | reverse complement strand
ATCGACGTCGCCGTTGAGCGCGGCGATGGCGTACGGACGAGTGTCGACTCCGGCTTCGTCGCTGTTGACCGGGTGGGCGTTGGCCTCAGAGATGATCCCGACGCTCGCCCAGCGCGTGTGGGCGAGCACGACCGCGCAGGCGGTCGCGCTCGCGAGGGCGCGGCGCAGGAACGAGTCGTTGCGGATGGCGCGGCGCAACTCGGCCGTGTTGTCACCGAGCTCGCCGATCTCGGCGGCGGCTTTGTAGACGAAGCTCAGATGGCCGTCGGCGACGCGCACCGCGCCCGACACAAAGAGCGGGTCGCGCCGATCGTCGAGCAGCTGCGCGACCTCCGGTTCCGCCAGGTCGAGCTCGTGGTCATGTACGAGCACATGGAGACCGGCGGAGTCCCGGCCCCGCACCTCGAGGCGGTCGATGGCCGACAACGCGACCTGCACCGACGTGTACGCCTCGAGCGCGGCCGCTCCGGGCTCGGGACCGGCGAGCTCGGCGACCGCACTGGCGGCACGCAGCCGGTCTCGCCCGACCGCCCAGACCGCGTCGCGCAAGCGAACCAGCCCGGCGTTGATCGCCTCGAGGTCGCGGATCGACCGGCCACCCGTCGGGGCGCGGAGGAAGAGGCCGTCGAGCTCGGTCTCGACCGCGGCGGCGGCGGCTTCCAGGATTCTGACGTGCTGTTCGATGGCGGCGCCGAGCGTCGGGTCGCCCAGCAGTGCCCGCACTCCGGGCGTGCCCCGGAGCAGGCGGTCGACCGACTCCACGGCCGCGGCAGCGTCGGCGAGCTGCTCGGCCAGGACGTCGACGGCGGCGGTGTCGCCGAGCCCCGCCACCGCCCGAGCGAGCTGTTCCAGCAGCACCTCGCGATCGGGCGGCGGGCGCGTCGCCGGCCTCCGAGCCACCACCACGATCCCGCACATGGTGGGCAAGGTTAGAGGCGCGTGGGCGCTACGGCGTCGTTGCCGGTCGCGGCGTCGAGCAGGCGGCGACTCAGGGTCTCGGGGGAGAACTCCTCCAGGTACGAGGACTGCGCATCGGCGTCGAGAGTGGCGCCCGCCATCCGGCGGGCCGCAGCCCGGAGCGACTCCGGGTCACCGGGGCGGAAGAGCTCACCCAGTCGATGGGCCCGGACGACCCGGCCGTGATCGGCGGTCTCGGAACAGCACACGGGGAGACCGTGGCCGACGGCGTCGCCCATGGTGCCGCTGTCGTTGGGCCAGGACGGGAGGAAGCTCAGGATCGCGTAGTCGGCCGCCGAGTGGAGCAGGTGCATGTGCTCGTCGGTCACGAAGCCGTCGATGACGGTCACCCCGGGAAAGGTGAGCTCGGAATGGGCGGCGGCGAACGAGTCGAAGGTGGCGCCGACATCCTTGCCCGCCACGATCAGGCGCGCCGGCGGCTCGTCCCCGGCGAACGCCTGGAGCACGGTGTCGAGGTCCTTGCCGCCGTGCGACATTCCGAAGCACAACGCGATCCGAGCTTCTACAGGAAGACCGAGCGCCCGACGGGCCTCGCACCGAGGCACGGGTCGGACGCGCGGCTTCCCCGCCGAAGAGATCACCTCGTACTCGAACCACGGAGCGACGCCCTGCCAGGCCTCTTGCACCGGAACGTTGTTGACCGCGAACCGAACGTGTCCGCCCCGCCGCCGGCGGCGGCGCTCCCGGGCGGCGGCGAATGCGAGCGCGCGTGGGAAATGCAGCGTGCCACCGACGCGGGCAGGGGGATCGTGGGAATAGACGACCCAGCGGGCGTCGAGCGGGGCGAACATCGCGATCTCGATCGGCGAGGATCTCGACAGGATGAGGACCGGTGTTCGCCTGCTGCCGAGTTGGCGGAGGCGATGGCGCACCGCTGCGACCAGCATCACTTGGCGCAGCGAGTCTCCGAAGTGGCCAAGCTGGCGCCCGCGGCTGCCGAGGAGCTTCAGGCTCAGGCGGCGGAACTCGGTGCCGATGCGCCCCGTGACCCGGTGCCGGCGTGTCATCCGGTACGTCGCGCGCGAGTGGTCGACCGGCCGCCCGTGCATCCAGCCGTGGCGAGTGAGCACGTGGACCTCGTGACCGTCGGCGTCGAGCGCCCGGCTGAGCCGCGCCACCCAATCGGGGTAGTGCCCGACATCGAGGTGGGCGCGCTCCTCGAACACCAGAACTCGCACGGATCCCTCAGCGCGCCGCGCATGCCGCGGCAGCGGCGGCGGCGAGTCGATCGGCGAGGTCCTGCGCCCGTTCGAGGGTATTGGCCTCGACCATCACGCGCACCAATGGCTCGGTCCCCGAAGGACGAACGAGCACGCGCCCATTCTCGCCCAGCGCGGCCTCGGCATCGCGGACCTCGGACCAGAACGTGTGGGCGGCTTCGAGCGCGCCGCGATCCTCGACCCGGACGTTGCGCAGGACCTGGGGCAGTGGCTCGAGCACTGCCGCGAGCTCGGACAACGGCCGGCCAGTCCGCACCATCACGTCGAGCAGCACGAGACCGATGAGCGTGCCGTCGCCGGTCGTTGCGAGCTCGCGCAGGATGATGTGACCCGACTGCTCGCCTCCCAACGACAATCCGTGCTCTTCGAGTGCGGCCAGTACCGCACGGTCGCCGACGGGTGTCACGACGACCTCGATCCCGTGGCCGGCGAGCGCCCGTCGCAAACCCAGGTTGGACATGACCGTCGCGACGATCGCGTCACCCGGGAGCTGCCCGCGTTCGTGCAGGTCGATGGCCGCGATCGCCAGCATCTGGTCACCGTTCACGAGCTGCCCTCGCTCGTCGACCGCGATCACGCGATCGGCATCGCCGTCGAAGGCGAGACCGGCGTGCGCTTCGCTTGCGACGACAGACGCCTGCAGGCCGGCGGGATCGGTCGAGCCACATCCGGCGTTGATGTTCTCGCCATCCGGCTCTGCGTTCAGGACCTCGACCTCCGCGCCCAGCTCGCGGAACGCGCGCGGCGCGACGCGAGACGCGGCTCCGTGGCCGCAGTCGAGCACGACCCGTCGCCCGACGAGCGACGGGTATCCCAAGACCCCTTGCAGCCGCGACACGTACTCGAACTCGGGGTCTGGCCACGGGGCGACACGGCCGGCATCGGGCGCGCCCGGGGTGCCACGCGCCAGTGCGGTGCTCGCGACGCGTTCGAGCTCAGCCTCGATCCGATCCTCGGCGGCGGCGTCGAGCTTGCGGCCGCCCGGCCCGAACAGCTTCACCCCGTTATCGGCGTAGGGATTGTGACTGGCAGAGACCATGACCGCCGGCAACTCGTGGCTGTGCGCGAGCGAGGCGACGCCCGGGGTCGGGAGCACGCCAGCATCGAACACGTCGGCGCCCTCCGCGCACAGGCCCGCGACGAGCGCGGCGGCGACCATCGGGCCCGAGCGCCGTGTGTCGCGGGCCACCACGAACGGACGAGCTGCACCCAGGACACGGACGGCGGCGCGCCCGAACGCGGTCACGAGCTCGGGGGTCAGTTCACGGTTGGCAACCCCGCGGATGCCGTCGGTGCCGAACCGCAACATGTGCGCAGCGTCGCGGACGCGCTGCCCGCTAACGCTTCGAGTACTGCGGGGCCTTGCGGGCCTTCTTCAGACCGTACTTGCGACGCTCCTTCTCCCGAGCATCGCGCGTGAGCAGACCCGCCTTCTTGAGCTGGGGACGAAGCTCGTCGTCGAGCGACACGAGCGCGCGGGCGATCCCGAGCCGGAGGGCCCCGGCCTGACCGCTCGTGCCGCCGCCGCCGATCGTGGCGTCGACGTCGTAGACGTCGGCCGTCTGCGTCAGGCGCAGTGGCTCGGTCGCGATCACGCGGTGGGTGAGCGTCGGGAAGTGCTTCTCGAACCCATGCCCGTTGACGGTGATGACGCCGGTCCCGGCGCGCAGCCGGACTCGGGCGACGGCCTCCTTGCGGCGGCCCGTGGTCTGGATGAGGGGCTTCGACACCGGCAGAACGACCCTTCTACTTCTTCAGCGCGGTCTTCAACGCGGTCTTCAGCGCGTACGCCGCCGGCTGCTGCGCGGCGTGCGGATGGGTCGGCCCGGCGTAGACCCTGAGCTTCCGCAGCATCTGGCGCCCGAGACGGCCCTTCGGGAGCATGCCCTTCACCGCCGTCCGCACCACACGGGTGGGATCGCGCTCGAGCACGGACCCGAGCGACTCCGAGCGGATGCCACCGGGATAGCCGGAGTGCCGCCAGTACTGCTTCTGCTCGGCCTTGCGCAGGCCGACGTCGAGCTTGGCGGCATTCACGACGATCACGTGATCACCGACGTCCACGTGCGGCGACCAGACGGGCTTGTGCTTCCCCCGCAACAGGGTGGCGACCTCGGTCGCGAGCCGGCCGAGCACGAGACCGTCGGCGTCGATCACATGCCAGGAGCGGTGGATGTCGGCAGGCGTGGGGCTGAACGTACGCATGGGAACGAACAGGTTACTCCTTGGGGCGATGCCCCCGACAATCAGGGGGAGTGGGTTTAGCCTGACCCCCATGGTGGTGGCGCCGGTGCACGCGATCACGCCCGAGCGGGAGCCCGACACCGAACGGGCGCTCGCATTGCTGCTCGACGCCGCCCTCGAACCGATCGTGGACATGGTGCTCCTGGCCCGAGAGGGTGCCTACGAGGCGCATTCCCACGACGGGCGGGTCCGGTTCCACCGTCACGACGACGGGACCTACACGATCGTCGATGTGGAGGGCGCCGATCCCCTGGCCGACCAGTCGGTCGATCGCTTCGCCGGTCTCGACGCCGAGCTCGACCACCGGTACCCGCACCGCAGCGCCAACGCCTACCCGCACGCCTTCGAGCAGGTCGCCCAGCTGTTCGACCACCTGGCGGCGCCCGACCTGTGCGTGATCCATTCGGCTGCCCACAACTGGGAGGACCAGGGAGGCCATCGGGGCGAGCACGGGTCCCTCGGAGTCGTCCAGGCCCGGGCGCCGTTCGTCGTCGCCGGCCGCGGGCTTCGGGCCGACGGTCTCGTGCCCCGGTCGGCCCGGCTCGTGGACGTCGCGCCCACCGTCGCCGAGCTTCTCGGCGTCGCCCCGCATCGCGACGGCCACCACCTGGCCGGCCAGGACGGCGTGGTGCGGCAGGACGTTCTCGACGTGTCGGCCGGTCGACCTCGGCACGTAGTGGGCTTCCTGTTCGACGGCACCAACCCGAACGTCCTCTACGCGATGGCGCAGTCGGGCGAAGCGCCCAACGTCGCACGGCTGATCGAGATGGGAACGGCCTACGCGCACGGCGCAATCGCAGGCCTTCCGACGGTGACGCTCGCCAACCACACGTCGATCCTCACGGGCCTGCTCCCCGGTCACCATGGGATCCTGAACAACGCCTGGTACGACCGGCGTTCCGGCCGCCAGGTCATCACCAACTCCGCGGCCACGTGGCCCACGGCGATGGAGGCGCTCACGCCGGGCGTCGAATCGCTGCACCAGGCGGTGCACCGAACCTGGCCCGAGACCTTCACGGCGTCCGTCAACGAGCCCTGCGACGCCGGAGCCGACTACTCGACCTTCGACTTCTTCCGCCGGGGTGAGGTGCCCCCGATCCCCACGTCTCCCGACGGCCTGCCGCACTCGACCGAGCGCTTCGTCCGCCCGTCGAAGGATTACCGGTGGTCGACGATCGTCGACCACATGGCCGTCGATCAGGCGACAGGCATCTGGAGCGGCAACTACCGCGACACGTCCTATCCGCATCCCCGGTTCATGTGGGTGAACTTCACGCTCACGGACTCCGCGTTCCACGAGGGAGGGCCGCATTCCGAGATCGCCGAGGCCGCGGTGCGCGACTGCGACGCCCGCCTGGGCGAAGTGCTCGCGGCCGTCGAGCGCGCCGGCGTCTTCGACGAGACCGCGTTCGTGCTCGTCGCCGACCACGGCATGGAGGAGAACGACCCCACGGTGCGCGGCGACTGGGACGTCCACCTGCGCGAAGCCGGCCTACGGTTCCGCGACGAGGGCTACAGCTTCCTCTACCTAGGCGAGGCCTGAGATCGCGAGTCCACGATCGCGGACGCCTCGGTGAGCGTGCCGAACGCAAGACCGTCGGAGGACCCGCCGACCGCAGCCGGGAGGCCGTGTGCCGCGGTCCGAGGAACGAGCACCCGGCGCAGGCCGGGGAGGAACCCGACGACCGGCACGTCGTAGATGTCCGCCTGCGCCGCCGCCAGCGCGAGGACGACGATGACGGACACCCCGCCTGCGGCAGCGAACCAGAAGGGGATCCCCGCCGCTCCGTACGCGACTGCGAGCGCCGACAGGACCGCCTGCGCCCCCACCAGCACCGCGACCGCGATCGGGGGCGGCAACCCGAGCGCCACCAGACGGTGCGATACGTGGTCGGTGCCACCGTCGAGCACCGAGGAACCGCGGCGGATGCGGGCGCACGAGACGAGTGCGGTGTCGAGCACCGGCAAGGAAAGGAAGAGGACGGGCACGAGCAGGCTGCGGGGCTCGACGACGTCGGGTCGGAGGTCGAGCACGACGATCGACAGGACGAAGCCGAGGAAGAGCGACCCGGCATCGCCCATGTAGATCGACGCCGGGCGCCAGTTGTGCACGAGGAAGCCGCAGCACGCCCCCGCGAGGGCGAGCGACGCGATGGCGACCCAGTCCTGGCCCAGGATGGCGGCGAGCACGAACACGCCGGCGGCGACCGCGCCGGCGACGCCGGCGGCAAGCCCGTCCATGTTGTCGAGCAGGTTCAGCGCGTTCGTGATGCCGACGATCCAGACGATCGTGAGGGCGACGTCGAGGACGGGGTTCCCGAACGGCTCGGCGCGGACCCCGGCCAGGACGACGATGCCAGCCGCGGCGCACTCGGCGCCGATCCGGGGCAACGGACCGAGGTTTCGGGCGTCGTCGACGAGGCCCACGAG
>JAPSGP010000158.1 GCA_031177445.1 Acidimicrobiia bacterium | reverse complement strand
CCCGGAGGTGGTCAAGGAGCTCCGGGCTGCGATCGCCCGGCTGTCCACCGACGACCAGGGCAAGATCCTCGGGGCGAACGCGGTCGAGGCCTACCGGTTGCCGCTCTGAGGCGGGCGGCGTGGACCTCGGCATCGAGGGACGGGTTGCCCTCGTCACCGGTGGGAGCCAGGGGATCGGGCGCGAGATCGCCCTTGTACTCGCGCGTGAAGGCGCCGATCTCCTGCTATGCGCGCGGCGCGCCGCCCGGCTCGAGGCCGCGGCCGGCGGCGTGCGCGCGCTCGGCCGGCGGGTCGAGATCGTCCCGGCCGACGTGTCGACGGTGGAGGGCGCATCGCTGGTCGCGCAGACGGCCCTGGATCGCTACGGGCGCGTCGACATCCTCGTGAACAACGCCGGGAAGGGATCGCCGAAGCCGATGCTCGAGCTGACCGAGGACGACTGGCGCGACAGTCTCGAGCTCAACCTCATGAGCGCAGTGCGATTGTCGCTTGCCTGCGTGCCGCATATGCAGCAACGCCAGTGGGGGCGAATCGTCAACGTGTCGAGCCGGGTCGCGCGTGAGCCCGACCCCTACTTCGCGCCCTACGCCGCCGCCAAGGCCGCCCTCATCAACTTCTCGAAGAACCTCGCGAACGAGTTCTCGAAGGACGGTGTACTCACCAACTGCGTCGTCCCCGGGCTCGTGCGTGGCGAGGGGGTCGAGCAGGCAGCTCGGCGCAGCGCCGCCGCTACCGGGAAGACCGTCGACGAGGTGTACGAGGCCACGCTGGCCAAGCGTCCGATCCCGGCCGGCCGGATCGGCGAGCCGCGCGACGTCGCGGGGCTGGTCGCCCTCTTGGTCTCTGAGTACGGCTCGTGGATCACGGGCGGATGCTTCACGGTCGACGGCGGGATCGTCCGCGGAGACCGGTAGTGGACTTCGCCTTCAGCGCCGAGGAGGAAGCGTTCCGTGCCGACCTGCGAGCGTTCCTCGACGAGGAACTCCCCGAGTGGTGGCGCGGCATGTTCGTCGACGACGAGCGAGCGATCCCGTTGACGCGCGAGATCTGCCGCAAGCTCGCGGAACGGGGGTGGCTCACGATGGCCTGGCCACCGGAGCACGGCGGGAGCGGTGCGAGCCCCTGGATGCAAACGATCGTGCGCGAGGAGATGTGGGCGCGTGAGGAGCCGCGTGGACCGCAGTACATGAACCTCAACTACATCGGTCCGCTCATCATGCGATTCGGCACCGCCGACCAGCAGGCGCGCTTCCTGCCGCCGATGGCGCGGGGGGAGGTGATCTGGTGTCAGGGCTTCTCCGAGCCCGACGCCGGTTCCGATCTGGCCGCCTTGCGGACTGCGGCCGACGACCGCGGGGATCACTTCGTGGTGAACGGGCAGAAGATCTGGACCAGTTATGCCGACGCCCCGGCCGACTGGTGCCTGCTGCTTGTGCGGACCGACCCAGGTGCACCGAAGCACGACGGGATCTCCGTGCTGATGGTCGACATGGCGTCGTCGGGCATCAGGGTGCGGCCCATCGGCACCATGGCGGGACCGCACGAGTTCAACGAGGTCTTCCTGGACGACGTCGTGGTGCCGCGCGCCAATCTGCTCGGGGAGCAGAACCGCGGTTGGGAAGTGATCGTGACGGGACTGACGTTCGAGCGCGTCGGGATCGCACGGTACGCCCGTGCCGGCGCGCTGCTCGAGCGGCTCGTCGAGCACGCCAACGCGACCGGCCTCGCCGCCGACCCGCGGGTTCGTCAGCAGCTCGCCGACCTGCGCGCCCGCTACGAGGCGGCACGGGTACTGGCCTACCGGGCTGTCTCGCAGCAGGCGGCAGGTGAGGTGCCCACCGTGGAAGCCTCGATCGCGCGCATGCACGCGACCCTGCTCGAACAGGATGTCGGCCACGTCGGGCTCGAGCTGCTCGGCCCGGTCGGGCTGCTTCGAGCAGACGACACGCGGGCGGCGCTGCGTGGCGAGGTGCCGCGCCAGTGGGTGCGCAACGTGCCGACGACCGTGGCGGCGGGCACCCTCGAGGTGCAGAAGGACATCGTCGCTCAGCGGGGTCTGGGCCTCCCGCGACCGCGATAGGTGGTGCTCGTGGACCTGACGCCGACGCCCGAACAGGAGCTCCTTGCCGAGTCGGCGCGGGCATGGGTCGCGCGCGCCTGCCCGATCGAGCGCGTGCGGGACCTCGAGCTCGGGGGTGCGCACGATCGGCGCCTCTTCGAAGAGATCGCCGGTCTCGGCTGGTGCGGATTGCCCATCCCGGCGAACGCCGGAGGGGAAGGCGCCGGCATGCTCGAGTTCGCGCTGGTAGCCGAGGCGCTCGGCCAGGGCTCGGTACCGACACCGCTGCTGAGCTCGGTCACGCTCGCGGCGTTGCCGCTGGCGTGGGCCGGCGGGGCGACCGCGCCGGTCGCGCGCGCGCTCGCGCGCGGACAGCGGATCGGCACCCTGGCGCTACTCGAGCCCGGGATGCGCGACGAATGGTCGCCGGCGACGATGCCGGGCCCGCCGCTTCGGGGCACGAAGCTACTCGTGCCCTGGGCGACGGCGGCCGACGTACTCATCGTCGCGACCACGAGCGGCTTGCATGTGCTCGACGCGGTCGCGCCCGGTGTTCGGGTCACACCGCACCGCACGCTCGGTGGCGACCCGCTTGCGATGGTGGAGTTCGACGGCGCACGGGCCAACGCGCTCGAGGTCGACGACAGTGATGCGCTGCTGCGGCGCGCGCTCGATCATGCGGCGGTGTCCCACCTCGCCTACGCGGTGGGCATCGCCGCGGGCATGTTGGAGCTGGCCGTCGAGCACGCCCGTGACCGCCACCAGTTCGGCCGTCCCATCGGATCGTTCCAGGCGGTTGCCCACCGTTGTGCCGACATGCGCGCCGACGTCGACGCCTGCCGATTTCTCGCGTACCAAGCGGCATGGGCGCTCGATCGCAGGGGCGAAGACGGCCGTGTCGAGATCGCCGCCGCGCTGGCGTACTCCAAGGATGCCCTGCGCCGGATCGCGCGCCATGCCCACCAGATGCACGGCGCCGTGGGCTTTTCGACCGAGCACGATCTCCATCTCTTCTCTCGCCGGGCAAAAGCCTTCGAGCTGACCTGGGGGACTGCATCGCACCACCGCGAGCGCCTCGCGACGGCGATGGGTCTCCGATCGGGCCCGTGAGCGCGTTCGGCGAAGCGCTGTCGCGATGGGCGCGGCGAAACCCGGGTCGAACGGCGGTCGTCGATGACCGAGTACGGCTCACCTACGAACAAGTCGACGCGACCGTCGACTCGATTGGCGCCGCGCTCCAGCGCGCCGGGGTCGGCCCTGGCGACGTCGTCTCGTCGCAGCTTCCGAACTGTGCCGAGGCGTTTTCACTCTGCCTCGCCGTGACGCGGATCGGTGCAGTCCACAACCCGATCGTCACGATCTACCGCGAGCGTGAGGTCGCCTACATCCGGGAAGAGGCGGGAAGCGCCGTGGTCGTCGACGGGCGCAGTCACGAGCTGCTCCATCCGCCCGTGGCCAGCCCGACCACGGTGCGGCCGGCACCCGACGCCACTCGCTACCTGCTCTACACCTCGGGGTCGACGTCTGCGCCCAAAGGTGTGCGCCACTCCGACCTGACTCTTACTGCGGAGTGCGTGGCCCAGGCGAGCTACCACGGCCTCGGCGCGAACGAGGTGTTCGTCATGCCGTCGCCGGTAGGGCACATCTCCGGCCTGCTCTACGGGATCCTCCTACCCGTGTGGCTCGGCGCCACCAGTGTGCTGATGCCGGTATGGGACCCGGGTCGCTTCCTCGAGCTCGTGGCGACCGAGCACGGCACGTTCTGCGGCGGCGCCACCCCGTTCCTCCAGGGCGTCGTCGAGCATCCGGCACTCTCGCAGTTCGATCTCTCGTCGCTGCGGCGGTTCCCCTGCGGCGGCGCCGACGTGCCCCCGGACCTGATCCGGGCCGCGGGCCGCCTCGGGATCCGCTCCGGGCGCGGGTACGGCTCGACCGAGTTCCCGAGCATCACGAGCTCGGCCGGTCCGGGGGAGCCCGAGCACAAGCGGGCGGAGACCGACGGCCGACCGATCGGTGACAACGAGGTGCGGGTCGTCGACGGCGAGATCCAGGCCCGTGGTCGTGAGTGCTTCCTCGGCTACCAGGACCCGTCGCTCGATGACGACGCCTTCACCGTCGACGGCTGGTTCCGCACCGGCGACCTCGGCACGCTCGATCCCGACGGGTACCTCACGGTTGCCGGTCGGCTCAAGGACGTGATCGTGCGCTCGGGCGAGAAGATCTCGGCCCGCGAGGTCGAAGTGCTCCTCGCCGACCACCCCGCGGTGGCCGCGGTGGCAGTCGTGGCATTGCCGGATCCCCGCACCGGGGAGCGCGCCTGTGCCTGCGTCGTGCCTCGCGACGGCGCCGAGCCGCCGACGCTGGAATCCTTGTGCGAGTTCCTCTTCGGGCTCGGCCTGTCGCGCCGCAAGCTCCCGGAGCAGCTCGCGCTGTTCGACGGGCTGCCGACCACGCCGGCGGGCAAGGTCGACAAGCCCGCGCTGCGCACGCGGATCGCCGCTCGATCCGAAGGCCGCCGGTAGCGTGGCGACGCGATGACGGCGATGACACCGACGACGCTCTTGCTCGAGCGCGAGGACGCGGTGTTGTGGATCCGGCTGAACCGGCCCACAGCCCGGAACGGCATCGACGTGGTCATGCGCGATGAGCTCACCGGGCACCTCGACGACGCCGATCGCAACACCGAGGTGCGCTGCCTGATCGTGACCGGTCAGGGCGAGGACTTCTGCACCGGCGCCGATCTGATGCCAGCAGCCGATCCCGAGCTCGCGGCGCGGCGACCTCCGAGCGCCCTCGACTACACGCGTGCGGTCGGCCCATGGCAACGCCTCTTCCAGACGTTGTGGGAGCTCGAGACGCCCGTGATCAGCGCGGTGAACGGCACCACCGCGGGCGCGGGCTGGATGCTCGCGCTGCTCGCCGACCTCGTGGTGGCGGCGCGCGGCGCCCGCTGGGTCCACGCCTTCGCCCGCCGCGGCATGGTGCCCCACGCCGGCGACCCATTCTTCCTGCCGCGCGTGCTGCCGTTCCATCGTCTCAACGAGGCCGCCCTTCTCGGCGACCGGTACACCTCCGAGGATCTCTACGCGTGGGGCGCGGTGAACCGGCTCGTCGACGGGCCCGACGTCGAGCCGACGGCAGGGGAGCTCGGCCGGCGCCTGGCCGCGGGGCCGACGCGCAGCCTCGGCCTCACCAAGCGCCTGTACCGCAGATCCCTGGTGAGCGACATGGCGACCGCCTTCGCCGAGGAGGCCTCGGCCACCGCACTCGTGTCCCAGACCCGTGACCGCCAGGAAGGGGTGCGCGCCCTCCTCGAGGGTCGGTCGCCCGAGTTCACGGGCACCTGAGATGCCGGGGCTGCTCGAGGGGCTGCGCGCCGTCGAGGTCGCGCTCCTTGCCCCGAACATGCTCGGCATGCATCTCGCCGATCTCGGCGCCGACGTGGTCAAGGTGGAGGACGTGGAGCGCGGCGACTACACCCGCGCGGTCGGTTTCGCCCACGCCGGTCGCGTCTCGCTCCTGCACTTGCGGTGGAACCGCGGAAAGCGCAGCGTCGCCATCGACCTGCGGGCAGCAGCGGGGGTCGAGCTGTTCCTCGACCTCGTTCGGGTCAGCGAGGTCGTCATCGAGGGCCAGCGCCCGGGGGCGCTCGCGCGCCGAGGGCTCGACTTCGACACCCTGCGGGGCGCGAACCCGGCGGTGGTGCTGTGCAGCCTCTCGGGCTTCGGCCAGACCGGGCCGTACCGCGACCTCGCCACGCACGGGGTCGCGTACGACGCCTACGCCGGTCTCCTACCGCCGGTTCACACCGACGACGGATATCCGTCGATCCCGTCCGGTCAGGTCGACGTGGGGATCCAGGCCGGCGCTCTCTACGCCACCGTGGCGGTGCTGGCTGCGGTGATGCGCGCCCGGGCAACCGGTACCGGCGTGCACCTCGACGTCGCGCAGGCCGATGCCGCGGTCGCGTGGCAGGGCGGTCGGCTCGACCTGCTCCTCAACGGGTTGACGGGTCGAGGCGGCGATCTGCGCCAGTCGGTGCGCTACCAGTACTACGGGACCAGCGACGGGCACTTCGTGCTGTTCCAAGCGACAGAGCAACACTTCTTCGAGCGGTTCTGTCAGGCGATCGGGCGCGCCGACCTGCTCGAGGGTCGGACCGGCGCCGACGTCGGCGAGCACGCCGCCGGCGACGTAGTACTGCGACGGGAGCTCGCGACGATTTTCGCGACGCGCACGCAGGCTGAGTGGGTCCAGCTGTTCGTGGAGGCCGATGTTCCGGGAGGCCCGGTCCACGACGCCCTCTCGCTCCTCGATGATCCGCAGTTCACCGCCCGCACCGCCTTCGTCGAACACGATCACCCGCTCGCGGGCCGGCTGCGACTGGTCGGCACACCCATCTGCGGAGGCGAGCGTTCCGCGCCAGGCCCCGCGCCCGCCCACGGTCAGGACACCGACGAGGTCCTCGGCGACCTGCTCGGCTACGACGCGGCCACGATCGCGGTGCTCCGCGAGCGCGGGATCATCGCCTGACCGCGTCGGACCAGTGCGCGACGACCGTCTCGGCGCTCGTCACCGTGGCGATGAGTGACAGCGTGTGTTCGTACACGGCGTCGACGTAGGCGTCGTCGACGCCGGCGGTCGCGTCGCGCGGCAGCACGACCTGGTAGCCGCGATTCACGGCTTCGAACGCCAGCCCCAGCAGGGCGACGTTGATCGAGACACCGGTCGCGACGATCGTCGTGACCCCGAGGTTGCGCAGGATCGGATCGACCGACGTCCCGGTCATCGGCGACAGCCCGTGCAGACGGGGGAGGA
>JAPSGP010000443.1 GCA_031177445.1 Acidimicrobiia bacterium | reverse complement strand
GCCCGAAGTCAGATGATGACCTCCGGCGGCATGACCGCCGCCATCGATCGCCTGGAGCGCAAGGGCCTCGTCACCCGCTCCGAAGCCGAACGACCGCCGAGGAAGCCTTGTCGAGCTCACCTGCGAAGGGCGCAAGGCCGTCGACCGAGCGATGGAGCTGCACTCCGCGGCCGAGAGCCAACTCGTCGGCGCCCTCACCGCAACTGAGCGAAGGACACTCGAGGGGCTACTTCGCAAGCTGCTGCTGAGCGTCGATGACGCGTGATCGCGATGGCAGGAGCCATA
The DNA here is from genome assembly GCA_031177445.1 of Acidimicrobiia bacterium. Lineage (GTDB taxonomy): Bacteria > Actinomycetota > Acidimicrobiia > IMCC26256 > JACDBD01 > JAPSGP01. Next base: position 2,534 of record JAPSGP010000443.1, on the reverse strand, counting down.
GCTGGCTAGGTCGGGAAGCGTCTACGAAGCCACCGCGCAGGCACGAGGGCATAGATTCGACTTCATGCGCCTGACCGCAGCCGACCACGTCGTTCTGGTGTCGCCGGAGCCCGAGAGGCTCGTGGAGTGGTACAGCGACAACCTCGGGTTACAGCCCGAGCGACTCGACGAGTGGCGCCTGGGCGAGGTCCCGTTCGTGTCGCTGCGGGTGAGCTCGACGTTTCTCATCGACATCGCTCGGGGCGAGCGCACCGGCACGAACGTCGACCACTTCGCCCTCACGGCCGAAGACATCGACCTCGATGAGCTGGCGGCGTCCGGTTCCGTCTCCGTCGAGATGGGCCCCGCCGACCTGTTCGGCGCGCGAGGCGTTGGCCGTGGCCTCTACCTTCGCGATCCCGACGGCAACCGTCTCGAGCTGCGTACCTACGCACCGCCGTGAAAGCCCCCGCCCGCTCACGACTCCGGCGGCGAGTGAATGCCGTTGAGGAGCCCGCGCAGACCGTTGGCGAAGTTCGCCTCCATCTCCTCGGCGGTCAGCGGTCCGACGGCGTCGGGCTCAACGGGAGGACGGGTCGCGAAGGCGGCGAAGCCGATCGCGTAGACCACGAGAACGCGTAGCGCTAAGGAGGCGCTCAGCGTCGAGCGCGCCGAGCGTGCCGGCGGTCAGTCAGTCAGGTGACCGTGCAGGTAGGCGTCGTACGCCCCCAGGTCGAGCAGGCCGTGGCCCGAGTACGAGAACAGGATCACGCGCTCGGCTCCCTCCTCCTTCGCCGCCAGAGCCTCGTCGACGACGGCCACGATGGCGTGGCCGGTCTCGGGAGCGGCGATGGTGCCCTGGGTGCGGGCGAACTGCACCGTCGCCTCGAACACCTTGCCCTGCGGGTAGGCGACGGCCTCGATCCGCCCCGAGCGCACGAGGTTGCAGATGATCGGGGCGTCGCCGTGGTAGCGCAGGCCGCCGGCGTGGATCGGCGGAGGGACGAAGTCGTGGCCGAGCGTGTACATGGGCAGCAACGGGGTCATCCCGACCGAGTCGCCGAAGTCGTACTCGAAGCGTCCTTCGGTGAGCGTCGGGCACGACACCGGCTCGGACGCGACGAGCCGCACGCCTGTGTCGGGGACGAAGGGCAAGGCGATGCCCGCGAAGTTGGAGCCTCCGCCGCAGGAGCCGATGACCACGTCGGGGCGCTGTTCGCCCGCCAGCGCGAGTTGCTCCTTGGCCTCGAGCCCGATCACCGTCTGGTGCAGCAGCACGTGGTTGAGCACCGAGCCCAGGGAGTAGTGGGAGTCCCCACGCGATGCCGCGTCACGAACGGCGTCGCTGATGGCGAACCCGAGCGAACCCGGGTGGGCGGGATCGTCGACCGGTGACGGGACGACCTGCCCGCCCCACGTCTCGATCATCACGCGGCGGTAGGGCTTCTGCTCGTAGGAGGCGCGAACCATGTACACCATGCACTCGAGGTCGAAGACCGCCGAGGCGAACGACAGCGCGCTACCCCACTGCCCGGCGCCGGTCTCGGTGGTGAGCCGCTTCGTCCCTTCCTGCTTGTTGTAGTACGCCTGGGCCACCGCGGTGTTCGGCTTGTGAGAGCCCGCTGGCGAAACCGACTCGTCCTTGAAGTAGATCCGCGCCGGTGTCCCGAGCGCCTGCTCGAACCGCGTCGCTCGCACCAGCGGTGTGGGCCGCCACAGGCGCAGGACGTCGAGGACCTCACCCGGCACGTCGACCCACGGCTCGGCGGTGACCTCCTGGGCAATGAGACCCATCGGGAACAGCGGCGCCAGGTCGTCGGGCCCGACCGGCTCGTTCGTCGCCGGGTGCAACGGCGGCTGAAGCGGCTCGGGCAAGTGCGGGACGACGTTGAACCACGCCTCCGGGACGCGGTCGACAGCGAGATTCCAGCGCATCGGGCCCCTCTCTCAGTTGTGGCGGGCAGAGCTTCGCGCGTCGTGGCCCTGCCCGGTCTCCTCCGGTGAGCCCGGGTCGCCGATTCACCGAGGCTCGAGGACCCCGGGCATGAAGATGGCGTTGAAGCGGCCGGCGCCGTGACGCAGTTGCTTCAGCAGCGCGTACTCGGGCGAGTCGTACCAGGCGTTGGCAGCGTCGAGCGTGGGGAACTCGATCAGCACCGGGTCGTGCACCATCGACGCCCCCTCCTTGAGCTCGACGTCGCCGCCGATCACGAGGTAGCGACCCGAGTAGGCGTGCATCGTCGCCAGAGTCTTCGAGGCGTACTCGGCGAGGGCGTCGGGATCGGTGACCTCGACATTGTCGAACAGGCAGTAGGCGGGCATGGCGTTCTCCCTTCTCATGTACATACGGGCGCGCGGTTCAGAACCCAAGCCGGGCGGCGAGTGCGTCGACGTCGCGCGGGTCGAGCACGGACCGGACGAGCCTCCACACGCCGGCGAAGAGGTCGGTCGGCGCGCTCGCCCGCATGGCGCCGAGGAGGTCGGCACGGTCGTCGATGTTCATTGCTGGGATCATGAACGCCAGCGTCGCCGCCGCCTCCTCCGGCGGGATGGCC
>JAPSGP010000442.1 GCA_031177445.1 Acidimicrobiia bacterium | reverse complement strand
GGGCGCCACCGAAGAAGGTCGGCGTGCGAGCGGATGAACTGCTCCACGTCGTCGACGTCCCTCAGCGGGAGCGGGTACACGATCAGGCGGTCGACACCGGCGTCGGCGTACGCGTCCCACGTCCTTCGGTCGACCGCGCCGCGGGGCGTGACGCTGATCTCGAGCGGGCCCAGATCGGACGGCCGCTCGACTTGATCGGCGGCGGCCCGGAGGCCTTCGATCTGGGTCGCAGCCGCGTCGGGATCGAGGAAGAAGCCGTACCAGCCGTGCCCGCGCCGCACGGCGCGCCGGTGTGACGCCGCGGTGTACCCCGCGATCACGATGCGCGGGAACCCGTCCCGGACCGGCTTCGGGTACGCCTCGACGCCGGCGAACTCGACGAAATCGCCGTGATAGTCGGCTGCCGGCGTGCTCCAGATCGCCAGCATGGCGTCGAGGTACTCGTCGGAACGCGCACCGCGGTGGGCCATGGGCACGCCGATCGCCGACATCTCTGGCTCGAGGTAGCCGACACCGAGTCCGAGGTGCAGGCGACCACCGGAGAGGACGTCGAGGCTCGCGACCTGCTTCGCCAGCACCAGTGGGTTGCGCTGCGGGAGGATGATGATCCCGGTGCCGAGCTCGAGCCGGGTCGTGCACGCAGCGACGAAGGCCAGGTGCACCAGCGGGTCGAGGATCGGGTCGTCGGGCTGCATCGGCGACGGGCGCACGCGCGGGTTCGGGAGCACGACGTGCTCACCCGCCCACCACGAGTCGTAGCCGAGGTCCTCACACATCCTCGCCAGTCGCATGGTGTCGCTCGGACCGAGCGGCGCGCCCGCGTTCAACCCGAACACCCCGAGCTTCATCCGATCCCTCCGCGTCGCCCTCGGGAAGCTACCGCCGGCCGACCCCCCTCCGATCGGGCCCACCTAGGATCGGGTCATGGCCATGATCACCGAAGAGGCGTTCCGCGCGGAAGCGCGGGCGTTCCTCGACGCGCATGCCGAACGGCGCGTGGAAGAGAAGTTCGAGTGGGGCAAGGGCTCTGATCGGGTCGGGCTGCTCGACGAGAAGACGCCCGCGCAGGAAGCCGCCGAGGTCGCGACGGCGAAGCAGTGGAAGGGCAGCGAGTTCGACGCCGGCTTCGGCTGGATCACCGGACCCGAGGAGTTCGGCGGACGTGCGTTGTCGGCCACGCACGAGCGCGCCTACCGCTCGGTCGCGTCCCAGTACGCCATCCCCAACCAGACGATCTTCGCCATCGGGCTGGGCATGGTCGCGCCCACGATCCTGGCTCACGCGATTCCCAGCGTGAAGGCGCGCTACCTCCGACCGCTCTACCGCGGCGACATCGTCGGCTGCCAGTTGTTCTCGGAGCCCGTCGCCGGCTCCGACCTGGCCGGCATCCAGACGAGCGCGGTGCGCGACGGCGACGAGTGGGTCCTCAACGGCCAGAAGGTCTGGACCTCGGGCGCGCATTACAGCGACATCGGCGAGATCATCACCCGCACCTCGCCCGACAAGCCCAAGCACAAGGGCCTGACGATGTTCCTGGTCGACATGAAGGCGCCCGGCGTCGAGGTGCGGCCGTTGCGCCAGATGACCGGGGGTGCCTCGTTCAACGAGGTGTTCTTCGACGACGTGCGAGTTCCCGACTCGCATCGTCTCGGGGACGTCGACGAGGGCTGGACCGCCGCGCTCACCACCCTCATGAACGAGCGGGCCGCGATCGGCGGTGGTGGCGCCGGCTTCAGCAACGCCGGCTTCACCCGCTTCAAGGAGCTGGCGATCCATCTCGGCCTCGACGAGGACCCGATCGTGCGCCAACGCCTCGCCGAGATCTACATCCAGCTCGCGGTCACCCGCTACACCGGCCTGCGATCGATGGCCCGGATCCGCGCCGGCCAGCTCCCGGGCCCCGAGATGTCGATCGGCAAGCTCGCGCTCACCCAGAACATGCAGCGCATCTCCCAGACGCTTGGCGAGATGCTGGGCCCGGCGCTCGTCGCCGACACCGGCCAGTGGGGCACGTACGCATGGGCGGAGTACGTCCTGGGTATCCCCGGAGCCCGGGTCGCCGGCGGCACCGACGAGATCATGCGCAACATCGTCGGCGAACGGGTGCTGGGGCTCGCCAAGGAGCCGCGGGGAAGCGACTGACGATTCCCACGAGCAGTAGACCATTGGACCCGGCTATTTCGCGGACAACTGTCAACTGCTCCGGTGGTCCGGACCGAAGGAGTGCTCGAGGACGATGGAATCGCGTGATCTGCTCGTCGACGCCTTCGGGCGGATCCGTGAGGTCGTGCACGGCGCGGTCCACGGTCTCGGGCTCGAGGAGCTGACGTTCCGTCCCGACCCGAATGCCAACTCGATCGCGTGGCTGATCTGGCACGCCACTCGCATCCAGGACGACCACGTCTCGGGGGTCGCCGGCGTCGAGCAGGTCTGGACCGGCGCCGGTTGGGCGGCGCAGTTCGCGATGCCGTTCGACGACGCCGCGACCGGCTACGGCCACCGGCCGGATCACGTCGCAGCAGTGCGAGCGGCGGCCGACCTGCTGATCGGCTACCACGACGCGGTGTTCGAGCACACGCTTCGTTACCTCGAGCGCGTCGATGCATCCGAGCTCGATCGCATCGTGGACCGGTCGTGGGATCCACCCGTGACGGCGGGCGTTCGCCTCGTGAGCGTGATCAGCGACGGGCTCCAACACGTCGGCCAGGCGGCGTACGTGCGCGGCCTCGTCGAGCGTCGCGGCTGATTTTCGACGCCCTACGGCGTCAGGATGAGGGCGATCGGCACCGCCAGCAGCGCCAGGACGAACGCGGCGAGGTGCACGCGGG
>JAPSGP010000157.1 GCA_031177445.1 Acidimicrobiia bacterium | reverse complement strand
GCGCGCCGAGCGGGCCGCGGCCTACAAGCGACGCCTCCCCGAGCTCTGACGATGGCGATCACGGGGAACAACGCTTCGGCATGGCTGGTCACGGGGTGCTCGACCGGCATCGGGCGCGAGATCGCCATCGCCGCCTTGGCGAAGGGCCATCGCGTCGCGGTGACGGCTCGGCGACCCGCGGCGGTGGAGGACATCGTCGCCCGGTTCCCGGATCGTGCCGTCGCGCTCGCGCTCGACGTCACGAACGCCGGCCAGGTCGCGCACGCAGTATCGGAGACCGAGCGCGTCTTCGGCGCGATCGACGTGCTCGTGAACAACGCCGGGTACGGCTACATGGCGGCGGTGGAAGAGGGTGACGACGACGACGTCCGCCGGATGTTCGACACGAACTACTTCGGGGTCGTCGATCTCATCAAGGCGGTCCTCCCCGGCATGCGACGCCGCCGCCGCGGTCACATCATCAACATCTCGTCGATGACGGGCCTCGTCTCGAACCCGCCGAACGTGTACTACAGCTCGTCGAAGTTCGCGCTCGAGTCGCTCACGGAAGGCCTGGCCAAGGAGCTTGCGCCGTTCGGGATCCGGGTCAGCGCCATCGAGCCCGGCGCGTTCCGAACCGACTGGGGTACCCGTTCGATGCAGGAGACCTCCCGCCCCATCGACGACTACGACGACACCGTCGGCGCGCGTCGCGCGATGATCCGGGCGATCGGCGGGTCGCTGCCCGGCGATCCCCGCAAGGTGGGCGCGGCCGCGGTGATGATCTCGGAGCTCGAGGACCCGCCGCTCCGCCTCTTGCTCGGCAAGGACGTGCTGGCGGCCACGCGGGAGAAGCTGCACGCCATGCTCGAATCGATCGCCGAGTGGGAGCCGGTCACGCTCGACGTCGACTTCCCGCCTGACGGCGCTGATGCGTGATCGCGCGCTACGGCCCCAGCCGCAGCACGAACTGCGCGAACGCGGCCGCGAGGATCAGCACCAAGAGCACCGCGATCATGATCGTCGTCGCGGGCCGCACGCCTATTCGTCCTCCGGCTTCGCCGCGCCCGGTGGGACGAGAGTGACCGGCGAGCCGGGGCGCAGCTTGCACTCCGCCGCCGCCGACGCCCGGTCGAGCGCGAGCGCGGTGAGGCCGTAGGAGTCGACGACGATCACCAGCTCGGAAGGCTTGGCGTCGGCGTAGGTCTGCACCCAGCGGGCGGCGCGGACCTGGTCGTGGTACCGCACTTCGATCGATCCGCCGGGCTCGCCGCCATGCGCCTGCAGCTCCTCCGGATCGACGTTGAGCTGACAGTTGCCGAAGCGATCGATCCACCACACCTCGCCCTCGATCACGCCGTTTTCCTCACGGGGGAGCGACACGAGGCCGGGCACGAGGCCGGCGGCGTCGACCACCTCGCCCAGGTCGGCCACCGGTACGCCGCTGGCGAGGTAGCCGGCGGCGGGCGCGAGGATGTCGCGCCCGGCAAACGTCGGCCCCGGCGCCGGCAAGTGGTAGTCGTCGTTCGTCAGCGAGACGACCTCGCGGGCACCGCCGAGGATGGCGACGGCCGGCGCGAGCAGGCCGTTGTCCGGCCCGAGCAGCACCCCGTGCTCGACCTCGATCGCCAGCAGCCGGCGATCGGTGCCCACCCCCGGGTCGACGACCGCCAGCACGATCGCTCCCTCCGGGAAGTACTGCGCCGCTCGGACCAGGGTGAGCGATCCGGCGCGCACATCGTGGGCCGGGATCTCGTGAGTGAGATCGACGATCCGAAGCTCGGGCGCGATGCTCAGCATCACCGCCTTGCACACTCCGGCGAACTCGTCGGTCAGGCCGTAGTCCGACAGGAACGCGACGACCTGGCGGGATTCGGTCACTGCTTCAGCTCCTCGCCCGGCAGCGAACCGGGCGGCGGCGTGCCTACCCGGCCTGGGTATAACGCGAAGCGAGGTAGGCGTCGACGTCGACGTCGCGGACCCGGAACGAGCGCCCCACCCGCACCGCCGGAAGATCGCCCGCCTTGATCAGACGGTAGACCGTCATCGAAGAGACCCGCATCAGCTGAGCCACTTCCTGCACGGTCAGGAACCGAGCCTTGGCGAACGACCCCTCTGCCACCACACACCCCTCTCCGACTCCCGCTGATTCGAGCGTACGGGGACGAGGTCCGTGCTGTCTAGTGTGACCCCAGCACCGGCATGTCACCTTTGGGGAGGATGAGCGGGTCAGCTGCCACCGAGCTCACGGGAGCGGTGGGTCGCGGCCTCGATCGCCTCCAGGAAGGCGGCCCGCACGCCGCGAGCCTCGAGGCGGGCGAGCCCGGCCGCCGTCGTCCCCCCGGGCGAGGTGACTGCCGCCCGCAGCGCTTCCGGGCCTTCGTGGCCCTCGGCGAGCAAGGTCGACGCGCCGACCAGCGTCTGCTGCACGAGCGTGACCGCGGTGTCGCGGGGCAACCCGACGAGCACGCCCGCCTCGGTCATGGCCTCCGCGACCAGAAAGACGTAGGCCGGCCCCGAGCCGGAGAGGCCGGTCACGGCGTCGAGCAGCGACTCCGGCACCCGCACCACGACGCCGACCGCACCCAGCACCCGTTCGGCCAACTCGAGGTGGGCCTCGTGGGCGAGCCGACCCGCTGCCACCGCCGCCGCGCCCTTGCGCACCAGGGCCGCGGTGTTCGGCATCGCCCGGACGACCGGCCGGTCCGGGACCGCGGCTTCGAGCGTCTCGAGTGTGACGCCGGCGGCGATCGACAGCACGAGCGCGTCGGCCTTCAGCGTCGTCAGGCACTGCTCGAGGGCGTCGGGCACGTCGCCCGGCTTCACTGCCACCACCACCACGTCGGCCTCGGCCGCGGCCCAGGCCGGGCTGGGGGCGATCCGGACCTCGGGGAAGCGCTGTTCGAGCTGGCGCCGCCGCTCAGGGTCGATCTCGGCGACGATCAGGGCCTCGGCCTCCCAGCCGGCGTCGAGCAGCCCCGAGACGAGCGCCTCACCCATGCGCCCGCCACCCAGCAACGCCAGCCCCGTCATGCGCGGCAGGGTACCGACTGCGTTGGTGTTGAGGCCGGGAGGCGTCGGCTCTCACCGAGCTCGAAGGGATGGCGAAGGCCCGAGGAACCATCGGGCCGGCTCGCACTTCCCCGAACGAGACGACCGCCCTGCACCTCGGGCCTTGCCGGTCGTGACCATACACGGCCAGGCGACTACGCGCAAGATCAAAAAGTTTGACGCTGTTTGACGTCCGCGCGGGACGCCGGCTCAGGATGGCCGGGCACCGAACGCGATCCGCAGCACGGGCTGGAACCAGGTCTCGACGAGCTCGTACAGCACTCCGATGATGCGATCGAGCTCGGCCTCGCTCAAGTGCTCGAGCGCGACCCGCCCGACCAGATAGAGGTCGCCGTCGGGCCCGATGGAGAAACGGGCGCCGTACATGGCGTGGTTGCGCCGCAGGAGATAGCGATAGAGCTCGAGGTGGTTCCCCGGTGGATCGGGCAGGAAGTACACCTCGTATCGCAGCGTGCGCTCGTGCAGATCGAAGTAGATCGTGGTCGCGTCGCGACCGTCGCAACCGAAGCGGACGTACCAGCGACGCAGCTCGGGGTCGTACTCGACGTGCTGGACATATTCGGCCTCGGCCACGGGCCCTTCGAGATGACTGGCGACGAGCTCATGGGCGCGCTCCAGGCCGGCGTTCGACGGCGTTGGCGCGGCCGTGCTCCCCATTCCTACTGGCAGGGCAGCGGAGAGCGCGTGGCGATGTCGCCGTAGAGCCGGCGGAGCCGGGCCGCGGCGATGCTCCACGTGTAGCGCGCCGACCGGGCCATTGCATTGCGACCCATCTCCATCGCCCGGGCGGGATCGCCGAGCAGCGCGTCGAGCGGTGCGGCGTAGTCGGCCGGCTCGCGCCCGCGAACCAGGAACCCGGTCCCGCCGTGATCGATCAACGAGCGCAGCCCGCCGACGTCGGCGGCGACGACAGGAGTGGCGCAGGCGGCCGCCTCCAGCGCGACCAGCCCGAACGACTCGGCGCGCGAAGGAACGATGCAGGCATCGGCGGCTCGGTAGAAGACGGCCAGCCGTTCGTGCGGCTGCGGCGCGACGAACCGGACGCGTTCCTCCAAACCGAGGTCCTCGACGAGTGCACGAACGCGCACGAGCTCGGCATCCCCGTCGGGGCCACTCGGCCCACCCACGACGAACAGGCTCGCGTCGGCGCGGAGCTCGGCCAGGCAGCGCACCGCGAGGTCGACGCCCTTGAGCGGCTGGATGCGCCCGGCGAACAGTACGACCCGGTCGTCGGGAGCCAATCCGAGCTCGCGTCGCGCCATCGCCTGCTCGCCCGGGAAGAAGATCCGGTGGTCGACGCCCGGGGGCACGATCTCGATGCGCTCGCGTTCAGCGGCGTAGAGCTCCTCGAGCTGGTCCTGCTCCTCGGCAGTGGAGGCGATCAACAGATCCGAGCAGCTGACGACCTCGGCCTCCACCCGAGCGCGTGTCGCGGGATCGTCGCCGGCTCCCGCTTCGGCCTTCACGCGATCGAGCGTGTGGAACGTCGCCGCGAGCGGCAGGTCGAGATCGTGCTTGAGCCGATGGCCCACTGCACCCGAGATCCAGTAGTTGGCGTGGAGCAGGTCGTAGTCGGCGTCGCTCGCGGTCATGAACTCGAGCGCGGTGTCGGCGAACTGGTCGACGAGATCGAACACTTCGAGCTTGGGGATCGGCGCCCGCGGCCCGGCCGCGATGTGGATCACTCGAAACCCCGGTTCGACTCCGACGATCGGAGGCTGCTCGGCGTGGTCGGCCCGGGTGAACACGTCGCACAAGACACCGGCGCGCGCGAGGTTGGACGCGAGCGAGCGCACACACACGTTCATGCCGCCGCCGTCGCCGGCGCCGGGCTGCGCGAGCGGCGACGTGTGCACGCTGAGCATCGCGACACGGCGAACCGGCATAAGGGCCCCGAGCCTACCTGCGGCGCCGGACGCTGCCGGAGTCGCTCGAACGGCTCGCCTCAACCGGCTTCGGACGCGCGGTGCTCCTCGGCGTGTTGCTGCTGGAACGAACGGTAGATGTCGATGAGCGTCTGCTTGTGTCGTTCGCTGAGCGTCGGGTCGCGCAGGATTTCGCCGACGAGATCGTGCTCGGTGTCGCGCGCCTCGAGGATCCCGGCGCGCACATAGAGCGTCTCCGCCGAGATACGCAACGCGCGCGCGATCGACTGCAAGATCTCGGCGCTCGGTTTGCGAAGCCCGCGCTCGATCTGGCTGAGGTACGGATTGGAGATGCCGGCCAGCTCGCTGAGCTTCCGCAGCGAGAGCCGGGCCGTGCGCCGCTGGTCGCGGATGAACTCGCCCAGGTCACGGAGGCGGTCCTCGATGGCCGTCACGTTTCTCCCTGATGGTCGGCCCCTTCGCGGTGGAGGGTAGCCGTGGCCCTGCGCCGAGCGACGGTTTGCGGGAATGGCCGGGCGGGCACAACGGTTTGCAGTACGCAAAGCTCCGCCGCGACGTTCCGAAGGAGGAGCCGCATGCCCGAGTACACCCTTCCCGACCTCCCCTACGACTACGCCGCGCTCGAGCCCCATTACTCGGCCCAGATTCTCGAGCTCCACCACGACAAGCACCACGCCGCTTATGTGAAAGGCGCCAACGAGGCGCTCGAGCGCCTCGGAGAGGCACGCGAGAGCGAGGAGTTCGGCACCATCAACCAGCTCCAGAAGAACCTCGCCTTCAACCTCTCGGGGCATGTGCTGCACTCGTTGTTCTGGCAGAACCTGACGCCCGGCGGCTCGGATCAACCTGGTGGCGAGCTGGGAGCGGCGATCCAGGAATCGTTCGGGTCCTTCAACGGCTTTCGCAACCAGCTGACGCAAGCCGCGCTCAACGTCCAGGGCTCGGGCTGGGGCGCGCTCACCTGGGAGCCGCTGGGTCAGCGGCTGATCGTCGAGCAGGTGTACGACCACCAGAGCAACGTCGGGCAAGGAGCGCCGCCGCTCCTCGTGCTCGACATGTGGGAGCACGCGTACTACCTGCAGTTCCAGAACGTGAAGGCCGACTGGGTCGAGGCGTTCTGGAACATCGTCAACTGGCCCGACGTCGCCGATCGGTTCAGCAACGCGCGCGGGCTGAAGCTGCTGTAGCTACGTGCGCTCGAGCGCGGCCCCGGTTGGACGGTGGCTCAGCCACCGCTCACAGGAGGGAGCACCGCGACCTCGTCGCCGTCCTGGAGCTCGGTGTCATCGCCGCGGTCGGGCTCGTCGCCGTTGACCCAGACGCGTGCGGTGCCGAGCACGTCACGGAAGGGTGCGCCGTACACGGAGCTCGCCGCCGCGAGCAGCTCCCCGAGCGTGCGGGCCTCGAACGTGTCGTCGGCTCGCCCGGCGGCGTCGCGCGCCTGTGCGAAGAGGCGGAGCTTGACCGCGGTCAGCGGACCTCCGCGATCCCGTCCTTGATGACGGCCTCGCCGTCGGGATTGGTGGTCTCGAAGACGTAGATAGTGCGGCCTTCGCGCGCACCCGCGTCCCAGAACCGGGTCGTGATCGTCTGACCGGGCAGCACCGGCTTGGAGAATCGCACCGCGAGCCGCTTCAGCCGAGTGGGATCGCCGCCGGCGAGATTCTCGATCGCACCCCAGCTCGTGAATGCCATCGTGCACAGGCCGTGGATGATGATCCCCGGGAGGCCGACGGACTTGGCGAAATCCTCGTCGAGGTGGATCGGCACGGTGTCGCCCGACGCCTTCGAGTAGCGATAGGTCTGGTCGTCGTCGAAGGTCTGGTCGACGACCGCGACCGGGTCGGTGGCGCGCAGCTCCTCCGGGAACCGATGCTCGGGCGCGACCTCGCCCTCGCCCTCGCCGCCGGTGACGCCTCGATAGAAGGTCACCGAGTACTGCTCCGTGACGAGCTCGCCGGCCTCGTCACGAGTCTCGATGCGGCTGACGA
>JAPSGP010000156.1 GCA_031177445.1 Acidimicrobiia bacterium | reverse complement strand
TCGAGGCGCTCGATCCATTCAACGGGAACGCAGTACTGACGAAGATGGACGGGACCGCGCTCGCGCGAACGTTGCGGGTCGACGGTGGCGATATCGGCACCGTGCTCGCACCCGGCGCCGGCGGGATCCTGTTCATGGACGTGACGCTTCCCGCGCGCACCGAGGCGCCGCGCAGTTTGAAGCACCGCGTCGCCTACGACTTGACCGACAGTGCCGGGACCCAGAGCGAGGCCTTCGTGGGTGTCTCACAGCGGGTCACACGCACCCGGGCGGTCGTCGTGGCCCCGCCCCTGACCGGCGAACACTGGGTCGTCGGCAACGGGTGCTGTGGCGACATCACCGCGCATCGGGGCGCGACGCTCCCCATCGACGGCACCATCCACGTACCCGAGCGCTTCGCCATCGACTTCGTGCAGCTCGACGACGAGCTCAAGCTGTTCTCGGGCCCGGTCGACGACCCCGAGAGCTACCCGGGCTTCGGCGCCGAGGTCCACTCGGTGGCAGCGGGCCGGGTGGTCCAGGTCGAGGACGGCCATCCCGAGCAGGTCCCGGGCAGCCGCGACCCGAACGCGACCGTGCAGACCGCGGGCGGCAACTCCATCGTCGTCGACATCGGGCGCGGTCGCTTCGCCTACTACGCGCACCTCCAGCCAGGAAGCGTGCAGGTCGCCAAGGGCGACCGGGTGAAGGCGGGCCAGGTCCTGGGGCTGCTCGGCAACACGGGCAACACCGACGGCCCGCACCTGCACTTCCACGTGATGGACGGGCCCTCACCGTTCCGCGCGGACGGCCTTCCGTACGAGTTCGGCGCGTTCGTCGGCGAGGGGCTCGTCACCAACCCGATCGAGGACGTCCAGCAGGGAGCGGCGGCGCAGCTCGACGAGACGTACGTCGGCGCGCACCGGAGCGAGCTGCCGCTCAACCTCCAGGTGATCGCTTTCCCGAGGGCGGCGGCAGGGGGTGGCGACGCCCGGGTGTGACGGCGACGGCGCGACGAAAGGGCGACATGGATCTCGGACTGGCGGACGCGAAGGCGGTGGTGCAGGGAGGCACGCAGGGGATGGGTCGGGCCGCGGCCGAGTGCTTCGCGGCCGACGGCGCCCGGGTGGCGGTGCTCGCCCGCACGAAGGCCGATCTCGACGCGACGGTCGAGCACCTGGTGGAGCTGGGCAGCCCCGAAGCCTTCCCGCTGCAAGCGGACATCACCGACCGCGACCAGGTCGACGCTGCGTTCCGCGAGGTCGAGCAGCGCTGGGGTGAGCTCAACATCCTCGTGAATGCCGCCGGGCCGACCGGCATCGGCGCGTTCGAGGAGCTCAGCGACGACGACTGGACCGAGACCCTCGACGTCGGCGCCATGGGCATGATCCGGTGCGTGCGCGCTGCCATCCCGCTCTTGCGGAAGGCGGAGTGGGGTCGCATCGTGAACCTGTCGGCACACTCGACCAAACGCCAGAGCGCAGGGCTGACCGCGTACACCGCAGCGAAGTCGATGGTCACGAGCGTGACGAAGAACCTGTCGATCTCGCTCGCGCCCGACGAGATCCTCGTGAACACGGTGTCGCCCGGCAGCTTCGCGTCCGAGACGCTGAAGGGCTGGGCCCGCAGTGTCGGGATCGATCCCGACGACCTGTATGCGATCATGGCCGGGATCGAGGAGCACTTCGGCCATCCCGCGCATCTCCCGCGCGCCGGCGATCCGCAGGAGATCGGCCCGGTGATCGCGTTCCTGGCGTCGCGCCGCAACAGCTACATGACCGGCGCCAACGTCAACGTCGACGGCGGCAGCGACTTTTGCTGAGTCCGATCAGCTCGGGACGACCCGCCAGATCGCGCCACCGCCGCCGGACACATCGGTCGCGAGGTAGAGGTTCCCGTCCGGGCCCTGCACCGCGCTGCGCAGCCGGGGCACGTTGGCGCCGAGATCGGCGATCGACTGCTTGGTGAGGACCGCGTTGCCGTCGATGAACAGCAGCCGCAGGTGCCGGTTCTTGAGGACAGCCATCGCCAGCGCGCCGTTCCACGACTCCCACTGCGCGCCGGCGAGGAAGGTCGCGCCCGAGGGCGCGATCGTCGACGTACCCGAGGTCCACAACGCCGACACCGCGTTCGGGAACTTGTTCTTGTTGGTCATCGGGACCGACTGGTTGTACCCCGGCACCGGGTCCCAGCCGTAGTTGGCGCCGTTGAGGATTCGGTTCGCCTCGTCGTCCCGGTCGGGCCCGTGCTCGATCGACACCCCGATCGAGTCGCTGCCACGGAACGCGATGCCCTGCACGTTGCGGTGGCCGAAGTTGTAGATGCGGGCGTCGAACCCCGCAGGGGGCGCGTTGCCGGGCGCGGCGTTGCCGTTGGTGTCGACCCGTAGCACCTTGCCGCCGAGCGAGGTTCCGCTCTGCGGGCTCGTGCCCACGCCGGCGTCGCCGGTACCGACGTACAGGAACCCGTCGGGGCCGAAGCGCGGCCGACACCCGTCGTGGAAGGTGTTGTACGGCAGTCCGGTGACGATGTCGGCGCGGTTCAGCAGTGTGGTGAAGGCGGCATCGACCACCCAGCGCACGAGCCGGTTGTCGTTGCCGCCCGAGAGGTTCGACGAGAAGCACGTGTAGATGCGACGGTTCGAGCCGAAGTTCGGGTCGACGGCGAGCCCGAGCATGCCGCTCTCGTTGACCGCGACGACGTCCGCCGGTGACGCGAGCTGGCGCACGGTCCCGTTCGTGAGGCGCACGCTGATCGGGCCGTGGCGCTGGGTGAAGAACATCGTGCCGTCGCCGACGAACCCGACGTCCCACGGATTGGAGAGCCCGGAGATGAAGCTCCGATTGACCGCGAGGACGGGCGAGTTCGGCGGGACGGGCGTCACCGGTGGCTGGCAGGCAGCGAGCCCCGCCGCGAGCGCAAGGACGCCAACGCTCAGCGCTGCGATCCGCCGGTGCCGCATCGACGCCCCCGACACTCCGGCTGCCCGCCCGGCACGCTAGCACCCGCCAAATGCCTAGGATCTGACGGTGAGTCAGGTTCCGGGACCGGCGTTCGTCCTCGTCCATGGCGGCGGCATGTCGGGAGCGTTCTGGGACCGGCTCGTCCCGCTCCTTGCCGCGCCCGCGCTGGCGGTCGACCTGCCGGGACGAGGCGACAAGCCGTTCGATCCCATGGCGCTGACCGTCGACGACGGCGTCGCCTCGATCCTCGAGGATGTCGAGGCGGCGCAGTTCGGCGACGTGATCCTAGTGGCGCACTCGTCCGGGGGCCTGTTCGCGCCCGGCGTCGCCGCCGCGCTCGCCCCGCGGGTGCGTCACATCGTGCTGTCGGCGGCGTCGGTGCCGTCCGAGGGCGGGATGGGGCTCGAGGCGATGAAGCAGTCGCATCGCGAGCGCGTGCTCATGGGAATCGAAGCCGCTCGTCGCGACGGTTGGGTGCTGCAGACGCCGGGCCCACCCGACGACCCGGAGACCGCGCGCACCTCCTACGGCGGCGACCCGCTCGACGACGCCCTGCTCGCGTTCGTCGTCGATCCCGTTCGGTGTGTGCGCGACTCCATGAACTTCTACTTCCAGCCGGTGTCGTGGGCCGCGGTCAGCGATATCCCGGTCACCTACGTCAAGCATTTGCGCGACCGACCCGTGTCGCCTGAGCTCCAGGACGAGATGATCGGCCGGCTGCCCAATCCCGTCGACGTGATCGAGGTCGACACCGGCCACATCCCCGCCGTGACGCACCCCGAACTGTTCGCGGCGATCCTCGAGCGGATCGCCTCCAAGGAGGCAGCGTCAACATGACCGACTTGTACTGGGACCCCTTCGACGAGGAGGTCGACGCCGACCCCCACGACGTCTGGCGCCGCATGCGTGACGATGCGCCGCTCTACTACAACGATCGCTACGACTTCTATGCGTTGAGCCGCTACGACGACGTGGAGTCGGCGAGCCGCGACACCGCCACGTTCAGCTCCGCGCACGGCACCGTGCTCGAGTTCATGGGCCCGGAGCCTCTTCGCCAGGTGGGGCTCATCTTCATGGACCCGCCCGAGCACACGCGGCTGCGGTCCCTCGTCTCGCGCGCGTTCACGCCGCGCCGCGTCGCCGACCTCGAGCCCACGGTGCGCGACCTCTGCGCCGAGATGCTCGACGCCCAGCGCGACGCGGCTTCGTTCGACTATCTGAAGGACTTCGGAGCGCGTCTGCCGTCTCGGGTCATCTCCGCGCTCTTCGGGGTCCCGCCGGGCGATCAGCCGTGGGTGCTCGAGCACATCGACCAGGTCTTCCACATCGAGCCGGGCGTCGGGATGGTGAACGACGTCTCGCTGCAGGCGCAGATCGAGCTCAACGGTTACCTGACCGAGCAGATGCGAGCGCGCCAGGACGTTCCGCAGGACGACCTCATGACCGCGCTCTTGCACGCGCAGGTGACCGAGGACGACGGGACCGTGCGCACCCTCACGCTGGAGGAGAGCACGACGTTCGCCAACCTCCTGATCAGCGCGGGGACGGAGACGGTCGGGCGGCTGCTCGGCTGGACCGCTGTCCTCCTCGCCGCGCACCCGGACCAGCGCGCCGACCTCGTCGCCGATCCGTCCCGCATCCCGAACGCGATCGAGGAGCTGCTGCGCTACGAGGCGCCGTCACCGGTCCAGGGCCGCTGGGTCTTGCAGCCGGTCGAGCTGCACGGCGAGAAGCTGGAGCCGGAATCGAAGGTGCTGCTCCTCACGGGGTCGGCCGGTCGCGACGAGCGCAAGTTCCCGGACGCTGATCGGTTCGACGTCCATCGCCACATCGACCACCACGTCTCGTTCGGCCACGGCATCCACTTCTGCATTGGCGCCGCGCTCGCGCGGCTCGAGGGCCGGGTCGCGCTCGAGGAGACGCTGGCGCGTTTCCCGACCTGGGAGGTCGAACACGACCAAGCGGTCCGGCTCCACACCAGCACCGTCCGCGGCTACTCGAAGGTCCCGATCGTGGTCGACACGTAGCCCGCTAAATGCGTCAATGGGCGATCAAAAGGGGGGAACAGCCATGGGTGAGGAGTACCGGTATGCGGAGCGGATGTTCCCGGCGCCGGCCGACCACGGGATCGCCCAGCCCGATCGCGCGGTGTGCAGCGTCCCGTTCGGCACCAGCTCCTACCTCGAGGGTGCCGGCGGGGCGGGCGAGCAGTGGTACCAGGGCGGCGGGTCCGCGACCGAGAAGGCAGTCGCCGAGATCGTGGTGTACCCGCCGACGCGCGGCCTCGCCACCCAAGGGGACCCGTTCGAGCCGGTGAAGATCGGGATCCTCGTCGACATGGACCTCGGTCAGCTGCTCGCCGACTGGATCGACCCGACGATCCTTGCTCTCGAGGACGCGCTGAACGAAGGGGTGTGGGGCCGCAGCCCGGTGGCCATCGTCACCGCCGACGCCCGCGGCCTGCCCCGGGAGAACTACCGCAAGATGATCGCCGGCTACCACTGGCTCGTCGAGCAGGGGTGCGTGGTCATCCTGGGCCCGATGATCTCCGACAACTGCCTCACGCTGCAGCCCATCGCCGACGAGACCGGCGTGTCCGTCATCGGCTGGACCGGCGCCCACCGCTTCGCCAGCGACTACTGCTTCACGGTCGCCAACGGCGACATCCCCACTGAGGGCGTCATGTGCGCCAACTGGCTCTCCCAGCAAGGCCTCGAGAAGGTCGGCATGTTCTGGGAGGTGGGCTCGTCGGGGCGCGACTACGCCGACTTCTTCCGTGACGAGGCGATCCGGCTCGGGCTCACGATCACGCGCGAGGTGAAGCTCGAGCCCAATCCGCGCAACCTGAAGGAGCATCTCGCCGAGATGCGCGAGATGGGGACCCAGGGCCTCTACTACGGCGGCTACGGCTACTCGACGTTCCACTTCGCCGAGGCGTTCCGCGCCCTCGACTGGGATCCGCCGCGGGTGATGGGCACCGCGTTCATGTTCTATTCGAACTCGAACAAGTGGGCCGAGGGCCTGGAGGGCTGGCACGGCGTGGATCAGCTGGGCGAGGACGGCGCCAACCCGAACTACGAGGCCATGGTCGGCCGCTTCGAGGGCAGATTCGGCCGCCGTACCCGCAACGTCGTGGTCGCGCTCGCCTACGACACGGCCCGCGCCGCCATTCACGGCATCGCCAACGCCGCCATCCCAACGCCCCGCCACGTGCGCGACGGGCTCGAGCGCATCCGGTGGATGCCGGCCACGAACGGCGGGCCCTCCACCTACGTGCAGTTCGGTCCGGGCGACCACAAGGGCTACAAGGGCGACTTCCTCACCATCCGCGAGCTGCGTGGCGGCGAGCTGCGCTTCGACGGCTACTACCGGCCCGAGTGGCCGTCGAACCGGATGCACGCCACGAGCTGACGCAGGCGTTTCTCACCGAACACTCACGGTTCTCTGAACGACTCTTCAGGTTCGGCCTCCACGATGCCTGAGTGCGTCGGCTGGCGCTGGCACTGCCGTTGCCACTGCTGCTGGCGCCGCTCGTCGTGGCCGCCGTCGTGCTGGTCGTCGCGGTCGGCGACGACTACACGCCGATCTCCGACACCGCGCTCATCGAGCTCAAGACCCGCGACGTCGGCCGGCATCCGGTACTGACCGGCCTCTACTCACGCGACGGCTGGAGCCATCCCGGTCCGGCCGAGTTCTACGTGCTCGCCTTTCCCTATCGGGTGGTGGGTGAACGCGCCATCGGGCTACCGCTCGGCGCGCTCCTCGTGAACGGCCTTGCGATCGCCGGGATGGTGGTCATCGCGCGCCGCCGCGGTGGGACTCCGCTCATGCTGATCACCGCGGTGGGCTGCGCGCTGCTCGTGCGATCGCTCGGTGCCGACTTCCTGCGCGACCCGTGGAACCCCTATCTCCCCGTCCTGCCGTTCGGTCTGCTGATCATGCTCACCTGGGAGATGACTTCCGGCAGGGCCCAGGCCGTCCCGGAAG
>JAPSGP010000155.1 GCA_031177445.1 Acidimicrobiia bacterium | reverse complement strand
TCACAAGATCGACCCGCGCGCCCGTAGTCGAACCGTGGGTCGAAAACGACGTCGAAGTCGACCTCGCCCCGCACGCACTTCGCCCGGCGCACGAGCACGTGACGATGGGTCTCCTCCTCGATGCCGACGGGCATGAAGTCGGACACCTCGGCCACCCCGTCGCGCTCGAGTGTGCGGGTGATGAGCACGTTCGTGTCCGGGAGGTAGAGCTGCTTCGTCGTGCCTCGGTGCAGGCACGGTCGGATCTGGAACCGCCCGCCCTGGTCGGCATCGAGGACGCCGGCGAAGATCGTCGGGGAATCGAAATGCGGATACGACAAGAAGTCGACCGAACCGTCCTTGCCCACCAGCGCGACCGTGTGCAGGTCGCCGACGATCCCGTAGTCCTCGATCGGCTGGTAGCCGCGTTCACCCATTGCCGCTTCTGATCCTCGGCGAGCTGCGTACGGTCGACACCGATACGGTGTCCACGGTACGCATCAGGGAGGGTCCATGCAGGGCAAGACCGTGGTCATCACCGGCGGGAACGCCGGCATCGGCAAGGAGGCGGCAGTCGGGCTGGCCAAACTCGGTGCCCGCGTAATCATCACCTCGCGCAACGAGCAGCGTGGGCAGACGGCGCGACAGGAGATCGTCGACCGCAGCGGCAACACCGACATCGTGGTCATGACGCTCGACCTCGCCAGCTTCCGCTCGATCCGGTTCTTCGCGTCCGAGCTCCAGGACCGGGTCGATCGCCTCGATGTGCTCGTGAACAATGCCGGGCTCATCCTGCGCCGGCGCACCGTGACCGAAGAGGGGTTCGAGGCAACCTTCGGCATCAACCATCTCGGACACTTCCTCCTCACCGACCTCCTGCTCGACCGGCTGCAGGCGAGCGCACCGGCCCGTGTCGTGGTCGTGGCCTCCGACGCGCACCAGAGCGCCAAGCGCGGCCTCGACTTCGACGACCTGCAGTCGACCCGGCACTACCGGTTCACGAAGGTCTACGGCAAGTCCAAGCTCGCCAACATCTACTTCGCTCGTGAGCTCGCGCGACGGCTCGAAGGCACGGGTGTCACCTCCAACTCCCTGCATCCGGGGTTCGTGCGCAGCGAGTTCGGCCGCGGTGGCGACCTCGGCACGTTGTACGGGTTCGGGATCAAGTACCTCGCGGCCCCGTTCGCGATCAGCCCGGAGAAGGGCGCGCTGGCCACGATCTACCTGGCGTCGTCCCCCGAGGTCGAAGACGCGACCGGTGGCTACTACGTCAAGAGTCGCCGGTCGCTGCCATCCAAGGTGGCCCAGGACGACGACGCCGCCCGCCGGCTGTGGGAAATGAGTGAGCAACTCGTCGCCTCGGTCCCCGCGTAGGTCAATTGCCCGCTTCGAGGCGGGCGGCCGCCAGCGCGCGCAGCTCGTCGGCGCGGACCTTCTCGTTTCCGGTGCGGGTGAGGTCGGCGTCGTCGAAGAACAGCACTCGACGCGGGATCTTGTAGGCCGCGAGCGTGCCGCGAAGGAACGCTCGGACCTCCGCTTCCCCGACATCGACGCCCTCGTGGCGCACCGCGCAGACGACGACCATCTCGCCCAGCTGCTCGTCCGGGACGCCGACTGCCAGCGCCGCCTTCAGTGCCGGGTGGCGCAGGAGCGTCTCCTCGACCTCCACCGGCGAGACGTTCGCGCCGCCGGTCTTGATCATGTCCGTGATCCGCCCGGTCCAGTGCAGGCAGGCGTCGACGTCGACGAAGCCGGCATCGCCGGTGCGGAAGAACCCGTCCCCGTCGAAGCTCTCCTCCGGGAGGGACTTCACGTAGCCCAGCATGAGCGTCGGCCCCTTGACCGCGATCTCGCCGATCTCGCCGGCAGCGAGCCGCGCGCCCGTCTCGCGATCGATGATGCGCACGGCATTGCCCGGGAGGATGGCCCCCTGGCTGCGCTCCCGGACCGCACGCGGCGTGTCGGCCGGCAACGAGCTCACGATCGTGCAGGTCTCGCTGAGCCCGTACGCGGCCCGCGGGCTCCAGCCGTCGTCGACGTGGACCGAGGGGTGGCGTCCGAAGCTGGTGAACGCTTCGCACTGACGGATGCTCGAGAGGTCGGCGCGAGCCCAGTCGGGATGGTCCTCCAGCTCGGCCAGCTGGTGCGGCCACGCGTGTGGCGACGTCACGCGCTCGCGCTCGAGCAGCCGCAGCGCTTCACCCGGTTCGAAGTGCTCTTGCAGCACGACGCACCCGCCCGCGGCCAGGGTCGCACCCATCACCATCACGTAGCCCGCCGACCAGAAGAACGGGAACGCACTCCACACCCGGACTGACGGATCGAGACGGAGCTGCTGCGCGAACCGCCAGCTCTGGATGGCCGGGGCCCGATGGGGATGGAGGATGCCCTTGGGCTTGGCGGTCGTGCCCGAGGTGTAGACGACGAGCGCGGGGTCGCCCGGGCGTATCTCGGCCTCCGCCGCGTCGAGTAGCGCATCGGGCACCCGGTCGGCCAGCCCGAGAAACGCCTGTGACTGCTCGACCGCGCCGAACGGCGCGCGGAGATCGAAGGCCACGACCCGGCGCAGATATGGGAAGCGACGCGAGCACATCCCGCCGGGCGGCGCCGCCGCGAGCTCGGGGCAGAGCGCGCCCAGCTGGTCAACGTAGGCGTGCCCGAGCAGCCGCTCCTGGGTGAGGAGGATCTCGCAGTCCGAGTGGCGGAGGACGTAGTCGAGCTCGGGCGGCTCGAAGTAGGTGTTGAGCGGAACGACCACGCCACCGGCCAGGCTGACGCCGAAGGCGGCCGCCACCCACTCGGGACGGTTGCCCATCAGGATCGCCACCCGCGAACCTTTGGTGCCGCCGGCGGCGAGCAGCGACCGGCCGATCCGGCGGGCCTCGGCCTCGAGGTCGCGGTACGTCCACCGGGTCACGCCGCCGCGGCCATGGATCACCAGCGCCTCGCGATCAGCGTGCCGCGCGCACACCTCGCGGAGGAAGCCGCTCAGGGTGAGCGCGCCCATGCCGTGCTCGGACTCGAACGGCGGACCGCGGAAGGTGGTCACGGCGGCACGGCGGACGCTACGGGAGCTGCACTTCGACCGGGCCCTTGGCCATCACCGCGCCGTCCTGGGTCGACATCGTCACCTCCAGGGTCACGATCCCGACCCCGAGCGTGACGTCGGCGCGCTTGTCGACGACCGCTGCGTCGAGGTAGGTGACGTCGCCCTCGAATGCAGGGAAGCGGTACTGCACGTTCGAGTGCCGCGCGAAGCCCTCGTGCCCGGCCCAGTACCCGACGTAGTCGAGCACCCAAGCGCCCATCGAGGCGCCATAGCCGTACCCGCGCGGCATCCCGATCAGCTCGGCGTGGTTCTGGTCGGTGTGCCCGCGTGACGGCCCCCGGTACAAGCCGTCGCCGAGGGCCGGGTCCTCCTCGGCGGCCTCGAGATTGCGCTCCATCTCCGGCAGCCAGCCTGCCTCCTGGAGGTGCTCGGGGCCTTCGTGGTAGCTCGAGCCCCACACCGTGAACGTGTACGCCCGCCATTCGGTCGCGAAGCTCGAGATCGTGTGCGGGCCGATCGCGCGCCGTGTCAACGCGTCCCCGACGCTCACGTCGTCCCAACGGGGCGAGTCGCCGTCGCGGTTCGAGCGCACCCATTGCAGGCGCGTCTCCTCGACGGCGTCGAGCTTGTCGTCGGTCCACGCCGGCCGCGGCGCCTCGCGTTCGAAGAACCCGAGTCGGCGCGCCTCCTCGGCGACGTACCGCACCGCCGTGGAACGCTGCTTGGCAACCACCTCGCCCCGCTGGTTGCGATAGATCGTGTCGCCGCGCGAGAACATCGTCGGCCCTGCGAACTTCGTCTGCGTGACCTTGTAGTCGTGGAAGCGACGCTCCATGCGTAGGAGATCGCCAGGGAGGACCCGGGGGCCGTGGAACCACCACTCGTCGCCGCCGAAGATCATGTGCGTGCCCTCGATGCTGCCGACGATGGCCGGGCCCGCGCCGTGTCCCACATCGCAGCAGATCGTGAACGACTGCGGGGCGACGATCTGGCCGAACCGGGTGCGCGCCGCGAACGCGTCGTCGTAGTGCAGCGGGTTCGGGTACTGCATGCCCTGCACCCACCGGCGGATGTCGTTGACGACGACCGGCTCCTTGAGCTGGCCGCCACCCACCCGCTGGCCGACGTGCCGGTCGACGTCGCTGGTGTCGAACGCGACCGCTGGCTCCTCGACCTTGGCCATCGTGTCCCCCCTCGACGGCAAGCGGGATCCGACTGTATGACGCCGGCGTCAGTCGCGCTACGGGGTCGGATCGATCACCTCGTGCGCGTCGCTCACGGTGAGCCCCGGCTCCGGGCCGCCGCCGAGCACGTGCAGGACGCCGCCGGCGAACACGACCGCGAGGCCGTGCCGCGGGGTGTCGAGCGTCGCCACCGTCGTCCACCGGCCGTCGACGAGACACTCGATGCTCTCGATCGTGCCCGCGGGCTCCTCGCCGCCGGCCACGCAGGGCATCCCGTCGACCGCGGCGGCCCCGATCCCACCCCGGCTGTGCTCGAGATCCGGTTCGGTCTGCCAGTCGCCGTCCGGGAGCGCCAGTGACTCGACCGAGGTGAGGTTCGACTCGAGCGACAGCTGCCGACCCGCGATCGCGTACACCTTGTTGCCGACGGTCGCCGCGGACGTGTGCTCGCGCGGCACGTTCATGCGGGGCCCGTCCGTCCACTCGCCCGTGGCAGGATCGAAGATCTCGACCGTGTCGAGGGCGCGCGTACCGTCGACGCCACCGACCGCCACGAGGAGCCGGTCGGTGGCGACGGTCGCGAGGGCGCCGCGCGGCCTCTGCAGCGACGGCTCCCGCCGCCACTCGCGCTCGCCCGGACCGAGGCTCCACACCTCGTCGGTCGGAGCACTCGTCGCGTCTTCGGTCTTGATGCCGCCGACGAGGTAGAGCCGGTCGCCGAGCACCGCGAGCGACGTGTGGTCGCGGGCCGAAGGCAGGTCCGGCCCGCGCGTCCAGCGGCCGTCGGTGTCGAGCAGCTCGAGGCGGTCGCTCGGGGTGGCGTCCGCGGCGAACCCGCCCGTGACTGCGAGGTGGCCGTTCCACAGCGCCCCCGCCACCTCCGTTCGGGCCTCGGGCAACGGCGTGGGCGCGAACCCCAGCGAGCCCGTCTCCTCGACCGCCTCCGGTGCGCGCCGCTCACGGCCGTCGCCACGCTCGCGGTCGGCACCGCCATTCCCGTTCGAGCACGCGGCGACGAGCACCGCGGTGGCGAGCAGCGCGCCGGCCCGACTTCGCGCGCGGATCATGACTCGAACAGCTGCACCAGGTCCTGCTTGCGCACCTTCTCCGTGCCGGTGCGGGGCAGCTCGTCGACGAACACCACTCGCTGCGGCACCTTGTACTCGGACAAGCGTTCCTTGGCCCAGGCGACGAGCTCGGGCTCCGAGAGCGCCGCGCCGTCGCGCACACGCACCACCGCGGCCGGCACTTCGCCCTTTCGAGCATCCGGTACCCCGACGACCGCGCTCTCGAGCACCGCTGGATGCTCGCTCAGCACATCCTCGACCTCGGCCGCGAAGACCGAGTAGCCGCCGTGCTTGATCACGTCCTTCTTGCGCCCGGCGAACTCGATCAGGCCGAGCCGGCGGCGGCGGGCGAGGTCGCCGGTGCGCAGCCATCCGTCCTCGGTCAAGGTCTGGCGCGTGGCGTCGGGCTTGCCGTGGTAGCCCCGCATGACGCCGGGGCCCTTGATCGCGAGCTCACCCACTTCGCCCTGCTCGACCACATCGCCGGCATCGTCGATGACCTTCATGTGATAGCCGGGAAGCGGCACCGCGACCAGCCCGCGCACCGGGAACAACGGGCCCGGAGGGAGGATCTTCACCGCCGCACCGCCCCCGAGCTCGACCATCCCGTAGCCGTCCACGAACGCGGCGTCGCCGCGCCGGCCGAACACCGGCAGTTCGGCCGCGGCCCCGCGCTGCTGGAAACGGCGGGCGAGCGCGAACGGCATGACGTCGGCGCCCGAGGCCCACAGCCGTACGGACGACAGGTCGCGATCGTCAGCGCCTGCCTCTTCCATCATGCGATACATGGCGGGCACGCCGACGAAGATCGTTGCCCGGCGCTGCTCGATGACGTCGAGCGCGACGTCGGGCCGGAACTTCGGGAGCACGTAGACGGGAACACCGAGTGCGCCCGCCTGCACGAGCACGGTGAACCCCGCGATGTGGGCGACGGGCATGCCGGTCACCGCCTCGTTGCGCAGCATGCGCGACGGGAAGAGCGCGCCGCCGGTGGCACGACCGACGAGCGCTCGGTGCGTGAGCTCGGCACCCTTGGGCTTGCCGGTCGTTCCCGACGTGTAGAAGAGCGCGGCCACCTCGTCGGGATCGACGGGCGCCGCTTCGCTGTGCTCGTCGCCCTCGTGCACGCCGTCTTCGAGCTCGTCGGTGTCACGCACGACGAGCGCAGCCGACGAGTCGTTCACGACGTGCTCGACTTCGGCCGGCTGCATCTTCGGGTTCACGGGCACCGCCACGCCCCCGGCCCGCGCCACGGTCTGCGCCGCCAGGAAGACCTCGTAGCCGTTCGGGAGCGCCAGCACGACCCGATCGCCGGGGGCGATCCGCCGCCGGAGCGCGGCGGCACGGCGGGCGATCGTCGTCGCCGCTTGGCGGTACGTGAGGCGCAGCCCGGTGTCGTGTTCCTCGACGAGCGGGGCCTCGCCGTGGATCGCGGCCAGGCGCTCGGTGAACGTCCCCAGCGTCAGGTTCTTGTCACGCAGCAGCTCCAGACGCTGGGCGATCCCCACGTTCTGGATCGTACGCCCGTGCCGCCCGGTCGTGGCCGGGAGCGAAGGCTCGCGAAGAAACACCTGACGAGCCCGTCAGTCTGATAGTCATTGGGGAAGAATTGGGGCAGGTCGCCGGCCTTGGGGGAGGTTGCGCGGTGTTCGAGTTCGTCGAGGTGAGTCGGCGGCGGGTTCCGCACGACCTCCTGC
>JAPSGP010000441.1 GCA_031177445.1 Acidimicrobiia bacterium | reverse complement strand
GTCGACCCGCGTCGCCGACGGCATGACCGGTCCCGACGATCTCGCGGTCGCCGGCCTGCCGCGTCACGACGCCACGCTGCTCCTCGGCCGATCCGGCCATCCGTTGCGCCGTCGCGAGCGCGCCCAATTGCTTGCCCTCGCCGGGATCGCCGACCGCGCGTGGGAGCTGCTCGACGACGCCGAGAGATCGCAGGCACGCGTCACGGGCCTCGACCGGTTCTGACGCGTCCCCGGTACTCGCCGGAGCGTTGGTTCTGAGTGACGTGCCGCGCCCTCACCCCCGCCCGGTGGCTCCCACATCCAGGGGCTGGTCAGGATGACGTGGCGCCCTCGTCGAAACCGATGGTTTCCGACAGGAAGTGCAGCACCGCCCTGAGCGTCCGGTCGCTCGTGAAGGACGGATCGACGAGGCGGTACACACCCAGCCCGTCGAACATGCACATCGAGATGATGGCGAGGTCGGCGGGCGCGAACGGAGGCGGCGTGCCCGCGGCTTCGTACTCCTGAGAAATCAGCTCCTCGCTCCACTTGAGGGTACGACGAACGTGCGTGGCGAACTTCGCGCGCGAGTCGGGATTTCGAGCGGTGTAGAGCACGAACTCGAGAAAGAGCATCGTCCAGTTGTCGTCCCACATCGACTCTCGAATCGCGCTCGCGATCCTGGGCATCCACTCGGCTTCCGTGTGCATCTCGGTGTCGAGCGCACCCCGGATGGCGGATTGCCCCCGCTCGAAGCGCTCCTCGAGCACCGCGAGGAACAGATCGTCCTTGCCCTTGAAGTTCGAGTAGACGGCGCCCTTGGTGAATCCTGCGGTGGCCGCGATCTCGTCGAGCGAGGACCGTTGGAACCCGTCGCGGGCAAACACCATCGCCGCCGCCTCGAGCAGGTGTTGGCGCGTCATCGCGCGCCGCCGCTCGGGCGTGAGGGGTTCGAACGCCGCCACCGGCGTTCCCTGCTCGGTTGACATACCCGTCACAATCCTAGATACTCATCGGTATGCTGCCTACGGATAAGAATCTGGCCGGCTCAAGGGTAGCGGACCTCAACCGGGTCCATGCGGTCTTGTGGCTGGCCAGGCGGCTGCGTTGGGAGCGGGGGATCGACGATCTCGAGCGTCGTCGGCCGTTCGGTCCTCCACCAGTCCGCACGGCGCGACGGCCCGCGGCATGAGCGTGGCCACGCCGGCGCCCCCCGCGCCGAACCGGTCCGCCGCGAACCGGCTCCTGCTCGATGTGCGGGGCATCCGGAAGCGCTACGGCTCCACGGTCGCGCTCGCGGGCGTGGACCTCGCCGTCGAGCCCGGGACGATCGTCGGCCTACTGGGCCCCAACGGCGCCGGCAAGACCTCGCTGGTGTCGATCGTTGCCGGACTCCGGCGTCCCGACGCCGGGACCGTGTGCATCGGCGGGGTCGACGTGGTCCGAGATCCCGAGCGCGCGCAACGTCTCGTCGGGCTAGCTCCGCAAGACACCGGCGTCTACCTGACGATCACCGTGCGCGACAACCTGCGCTTCTTCGCCGGGCTCGCCGGGCTTCGGCGGCGCGAGTTGCAGCGACGGGTCGACGGCACGGCCGCCGCGCTGGGGCTGGCCGACCTGCTCGGTCGCCGGGCATCCGACCTCTCGGGCGGCGAGCGCCGGCGACTGCACACCGCGATCGCGCTCGTCCATCGTCCACGACTCGTGCTGCTCGACGAGCCAACGACCGGAGCCGACGTGCGCACCC
Organism: Acidimicrobiia bacterium; assembly: GCA_031177445.1. Classification (GTDB taxonomy): domain Bacteria; phylum Actinomycetota; class Acidimicrobiia; order IMCC26256; family JACDBD01; genus JAPSGP01. The sequence continues at coordinate 1,132 of JAPSGP010000441.1, read as the reverse complement.
GGGGCGAGATCCTGGCACTTGTGCGAAGCCTGGCCGAGGACGGGTCGGCCATCGTGTACTCGACCCACTATCTGCACGAGATCGAGGAGTTGCAGGCCGAGGTCGCGTTCATCGACTGCGGACGCATCGTCGCCCGGGGCGGGCTCGACGATCTCATCGCGCAGCACGGTGCCAGCGCGCTGGAGCTCAGCTTCGACGGGCCTGTGCCGGCAGCGGCGCGTGTCGAAGGATCGATCGTGCACAGCTCGTCGGTGCGAATCCCCTCCCCCGACCCCGCCGGCACCGCCGCGCGCCTTCTCCCTCGCCTCGGCGCCGATGCAAGCACGCTCCGTGCCGTCGAAGTCGCCCGACCGAGCCTCGAAGCCGTGTTCCGGAGTGTGACCGGCCGCCGCTACGACGAGCGAACCAGCGAGTCCTTGCCATGATCGCGCTGCGCCGGCTCGGAATCATCCTCACGCACGAGGTGAGACTCGCCGCACGGGACCCCTTGCCCGTGCTCGTGCTCATCGCGTTCCCAATCATCACGATGGCGTTCCTCAAGCCGGCGTTCCGGCCGGCGCTCGTCGAGGGCGGACACCCTGGAGCGAACGGCGCCGAGCAGGTCGTCCCCGGACAAGCGGCGATGTCCGGGTTCTTCGTGGTGTCGTTGGTCACCCTCGCATTCTTCAGCGAGCACGGCGGCGCGACGTGGGACCGGCTGCGCGCCAGTGCCGCTACGCCCGTCGAGATCGTGATCGGCAAATCGCTGCCTCGGATCGCGATGTCCCTGGCCCAGTTCGCGGTGATCTTCGCCGCCGGGGTGCTCCTGTTCGACCTGACCATTCGTGGAAGCTGGCTCGCGCTCGTTCCGCTCGTCGTTGCGTTCGCGGTCTCTCTAGTACTCCTCGGAGTAGCTGTTACCGCCATCTGCCGCACCGCGCAGCAAGCCAACGCCTTCGCGATCGTCGGCATGGTGCTGTTCGGCGCGATCGGCGGTGCACTCGTCCCCTTCGATGTCTTGCCCGGATGGGCGCAGAACGTGGCGCCTGCGACTCCGACCTACTGGGTGATGCGCGGATTCCGATCCGTGATCCTCGACGGCGGGAGTCTCGGAGCCGTCGCAGTCCCGGTCCTTGCACTCGTCGCGATGAGT
>JAPSGP010000440.1 GCA_031177445.1 Acidimicrobiia bacterium | reverse complement strand
GACCCGGATGGCATGAAGGCCTTCCGGGTCAATTCGATGCGACGTCGACGCGACCTCCGTACGCCAGGGGACGTCCGCCGTGACGGCCTCGCAGATGACGTACGCCGGTGTCGAGAGGCCGAGCTCGATCGAGGCCGCGGTCGAGACCGGCCCCTGCGGGTTGTGGGGTGCCAGCGCGACCCGGTACGTCTCGGCGAGCGCTGCGATCCGCCGCGCCTCGGTGAGACCGCCGCAATGGGTGATGTCGGGCTGCAGGACGCTGCAGGCGCTCTTCTCGAGGAGCTCCCGGAACGCGTGGACGCCGACCAGGCGCTCCCCCGTCGCGATCGGTGTCACCACCGAGGCCTGGATCGCCGCGATGTCGTCGGCGCGCTCCGGCCAGCACGGCTCTTCGAGCCAGTAGAGGCCGAACTGCTCCAGCGCTTGTGCGAAGAGGTGCCCCATCCGCGGGCTCGGACGGGCGTGGCAGTCGACCATGACGTCGATGTCCTCGCCCACGGCCTCACGCATGGCCGCCACGCAGCGCTCGGCATGCCTGATCGGCGCCAGCCCCTCGAGCGGCATCGTCGGCGGCACCGCCATCGCCTTGAAGGCCGTGAACCCCTCCCCCACCAGCGCGCTCGCCAGCTCGCCGAAGCGCTGCGGCTCGTCGCTCTCGTAGAAGTCCTCCATCTTCCCTCCGCCGAGATGGCCGTACAGCCGCACGTAGTCCCGTACGCGGCCGCCCCAGAGAGCGTGGCAGGGCACGCCGTGCACCTTGCCGAGGATGTCCCAGAGCGCGATGTCCACCCCGCTCATGGCCGTCCCGCGCACGATCCCGCCCGCGTGCCAGAAGTGCTGGCGGAACATCATCTGCCAGAGGTGCTCGATCCTCGTCGGGTCCTCGCCGACGATGAGCTCCGCGAGATCCTCGACGGCTCCGACCACCGCGCGCGTGTGCCATTCGAGCGTCGCTTCCCCCCAGCCGTAGAGCCCGTCCTCGTCGGTGAGCACCCGCACGAACACCCAGTTGCGCATCCGCGCATGGCAGACGTGGGCTTCGACCGCGGTGATCTTCATGCCACGCTGCGGAGCAGGGCGACGGTGTCGTCGACGACGCGCTCGACCCCGCCGCGGTCCACGTTCGAGTTCGTGATCCCGTAGGCCCAGCGGTAGCGGTCCTGGTCGAGGAGGTCGTCGAGCGGGACGCCCTCGAGCAAGTCGAGATCCTCGCTCGCCGGCAGGTAGCCGGCGTAGTCGTTCGTGTAGCCGAGGGCGAACGTCGTCTCGAAGGGGCTGCGCTCACGGATGCGGGAACCGCACTCATTGAAGAGCTCGAACGGGTTCGCGGCGATCGCCGCGTTCCCAATCCGGAGCGCCTGGAGCTCGGCGGGGACAGGCTCGTCGGGACGGCGCGCCATGTCGGCGTACATCGCGAGCGCGGAGCGCTGGTACAACACCGGGAAGTCCTGCGCCGAGGTCGCGGTGTGGACGTTCTCGGGCCACGCCTCCGGAAAGTCGGGGTCGGGCTCCTCCGAGAGCTCCTCGATCCGGCGCTCGAGCTCCTCCACGCCCCACGGGATCCTGCGGCGCCGAAGCTCGACCGTCATCGACGTCGCTCCGAGCTCAGCGTCCGCGGTCGTCGCGATCCCCTCCACCGTCTCCAGTGCGGCCGCGCCGACCGCCCGGCCAAACTCGTCCCTGCCCTCGTAGCTGTGCGGGCGCGCCTCCCGGTTCCCGAACCAGTAGTCCCAGCCCGCGACGTCCCCGCCGCAGCCCTGGAGGAAGAGGCATTCGACTCCCGGCCAGCCGGCCTCGACCGCTTCGCGGAGCGGCCCCGGGAAGTCCGGGTTCCAGAGCAGCGTCTCGCCGCCGAGCAGCGTGGGGTGGCAAGCGAAGCTCGTGACGACTGCGATCGGACGGCCGTCCTCGGCGTCGACCCGCAGCACCGGCACGCTGTCATCCACCGGCCGCTCGCGGCGGACCCGATTGACGCTGATCCCGGAAGCATGGCCCGTGCCCCAGCCGACGCGTGCAGGCCGCCGCCCGCGCCAGGCCGAGTAGACGGCCCCCGCGAGCAGGTCGGGCAGCAGGTCGACGTAGGGGGCGAACGCCCCGGTGTCGGCGAGTCCGGCGACCGTGGAGCCGCGCGAGACGCTCGGCGCGCTGTGGTTGTGGGCGGCGTTCACGAGCACCGCCTCGGGTGGGATCCCCGTCAGCCTTTGCACGCGCCTCCGGATCGCCGCCGTCATGTCAGCGCCGGCGAAGACGAGGTCGACGGCGACGATCGCGACCCCGCTAGCGCCGTCGTCGAGAACGAGCGCCTGCGCGATCATCGGGTCGTGGATGCCCTCGGCGAGGCCAGTCCGGGCCGACCAGCAGCCGTGTGGCAGGCCGCAGGGCGGGGTGATGTCGGCGCGCGCGACGCCGGCGGTCAAGCTGCTCACGGCTGGCCCTTTCTCATCGGCGGACGACGAGCTCGTCGTACGCCTCCGGCCGCCGCTTCTTGAGTGCGAACCACGGGTTCTCGCGGGCCTGCTCGAGGAGGTCGGGATCGAGCTCGACGCCGATCCACCGGCTGCCGGTGCCGAGCTCGGACTGGGCGAGCATCGACCCGTCGGGCGCGAGGACGTACGCGCCGCCGACATGCGTGCTGTGGCCGTCGAACCCGACCATGTCGGAGAACACGGCGTAGACACCGTTGTCCCGGGCCAGGAAGTCGTGGAGTCGCGGCGGGTTCGGTCTCGCCTCGAGCAGCTCCTCCTGGGCGCGCAGCACCTCCTCCTCCAGCAGCTCGCGTGCGCGACCATCGAAGGTGAGGTTGCCGCCGCCCGCGGGCATCGTCCGGTTCGCGTGCGGCAGCAGGATCACCTCGGCGCCTCTCAAGGCCA
>JAPSGP010000154.1 GCA_031177445.1 Acidimicrobiia bacterium | reverse complement strand
CCCCGGCGGTCGGCAAAGCCGCCGCCGCCGTCCATATCGGCTCGCTGACGCTCGCCTACGGGGCCGAGGTGGTGGACGGGTTCGGGATCGAGGTCGTCGTCGTGGTGGTCGTGGTCTGCGGAACGACGACGTACGGCTGCTCGCCCGGGCGCACGAGGCCGTACTGCTCGCGGGCAATGCGTTCGATCTCCGAGTCGTCCTGCAGCCGTCGTGACTGCTGTTCGAGCTGCGCGTTCTGCTCACGGAGCAGCTCGAGCACCTCACGGGCGTCGTGCTCCTTGCGACGCTGGTCGAGCAGTGAACGTGCGGGGAACACGAAGACGAATAGCAGCGCGACCGCGAGTACGAGCCCGAGCAGCAGACGGGCGACGATCCGGCGCCGGCGCGCCACCGCCGGGCTCGGCGGGCGCGGCGGCGGGCGCCTCCGGCGGTCAGCCATCCGAGGCTCGCGCCAGTGCTGCGCCGCCCAGGTAGCTGGCTGCTGGTCCCAGCTCCTCTTCGATCCGAAGAAGCTGGTTGTACTTGGCGACGCGATCGCTACGCGCCGGTGCGCCCGTCTTGATCTGCCCGCAGTTGGTGGCCACTGCGAGATCGGCGATCGTGGTGTCCTCGGTCTCGCCGCTGCGGTGCGACATCACCGCGGTGTACCCGTGTCGCGCGGCCAGCATGATCGTGTCGAGCGTCTCGGAAAGGGTCCCGATCTGGTTCACCTTCACGAGGATCGAGTTGGCGACGCCCGCGTCGATGCCGCGCTGCAGCCGGTCGACGTTGGTCACGAACAGGTCGTCGCCCACCAGCTGCACGCTGTCGCCGAGGCGCTGGGTCAGCCGCGCCCACCCGTCCCAGTCGTCTTCGGCCATGCCGTCCTCGATCGACACGATCGGGTAGCTGCTGGCCAGCTCCACCAACCAGTCGACCCACTCCGCGGCCGAGTACGCCCTGCCTTCGCGCGAGTAGCGGCCATCGTCGAACAGCTCGGTCGCTGCGACGTCGAGCGCGATCGCGATCTCGTCCCCGGGGCGGTAGCCGGCGGCCTCGATCGCGGCCAGCAGCAGCTTGACCGCCTCTTCGTTCGACGGGAGGTCCGGCGCGAAGCCACCCTCGTCGCCGAGCGCGGTGGCAAGCCCGAGGTCATGGAGCAAGCCGCGCAGCGCGTGGTACGTCTCGGCCCCCCACTGCAGCGCCTCGGAGAATCTCGCGGCGCCGACGGGCGCGAGCATGAACTCCTGCACGTCGACGTTGCTGTCGGCGTGCGCACCGCCGTTCAGCACGTTCAGCAGCGGAAGCGGAAGGACGTGTGCGTTGGTCCCGCCAATGTGCCGGTACAACGGCAGCTCGCGCTCGGCGGCCGCCGCCTTCGCGACCGCCAGTGACACGCCGAGAATGGCATTGGCGCCCAGGCGGGACTTGCCATCGGTGCCGTCGAGGGTGACGAGCTGCTCGTCGAGCAGGCGCTGGTCGAGGGCGTCGAGGCCGAGCACGAGGTCGGCGATCTCGGTCTCGACGTTTTCGACCGCCCGCCGTACCCCCTTGCCCTGGTAGCGCGCCGCCCCGTCACGAAGCTCGACCGCCTCGTGGGCACCGGTGCTGGCGCCGCTCGGCACCGCCGCCCGGCCGCGCGCGCCCGACTCGACCTCCACCTCGACCTCGACCGTCGGATTGCCCCGGGAGTCGAGGATCTCCCTCCCCGTCACCTCGACGATGGCAGACATGCAACTCACGCTCTGTTGACAGAGTGGTTGGAGTGACGAAACTAGCCGATTGCGACCATTGACCGGAGGAGTCGCCGTGCCGTGATGCGCATCTGGACGACCTCAGTGGTAGCTCAGATACGCATCATTCGTGAGCGGTCTCGGCAAAGAGCTGCTGGACCTGGGCGGGGTCGAGGGTGTGGAGGTCGAGGCCGCGGTCGCGGGCCAGCGCCTCCAGCGCCTCGAATCGCCGCCGGAACGCCGCCGCCCATCCCCGCAGCGCGGACTCGGCGTCGACGCCCGCGGTCCGGGCGAGCACCACCGCGGCGGCGAGCAGCTCACCCAGCGCGCCCTCGACCGCGGCGTCGCCGGCCGGCGCCGCAAGCTGATCGAGCGCCGCCGCGAGGCGGGCGACGGCGTCCGTGCGGGATCCCGCGAAGGCGGCGGCTTCTCCGACCGCGCGCAGGCCGGCGGCTTTGCCGACCGGCTGCGCAGGAGGCCGAGCCTGCGAGGCCGACCCGGAAGGCGGAGCAGGAGCCCGAGCCTGCGAGGGCGACCAAAGCACGTCGTCGAGCCCGACCGACGCGGCCTTGCGCAGGAGCTTGTGCGTGTACAGGAGCGACGGGAGGCTGGGAGTGATGTCGCCCACCAGCGACTCCGTGCCCTTCTCGTCCTTCTTGATCTGCTCCCAGTTGCGCATCACGTCGGATACGGTCTCGGCCTCCACATCGCCGAACACGTGAGGGTGCCGGCGTACGAGCTTGTCGTGGATGCCGCGAGCGACGCCGGCCAGGTCGAACGCCCCGGTCTCCTCGGCGATGACGGCGTGGAAGATCACCTGGTACAGCAGGTCGCCGAGCTCGTCCTCGAGCGCGGCGGGGTCGTCGGCCTCGACCGCCTCGACCACCTCGTACGCCTCCTCGAGCAGGTAGCGCGTCAGCGAATGGTGCGTCTGCTCCGCGTCCCACGGGCAGCCCTCGGGTCCCCGCAGCCGCTCCGCCAGCCCCAACAGCCGCGTCAGCTCGCGGGCCGCGATCGACGCGCGGCCCTCGACGAACAGGGTGGTGAGGTGGTCGGGCTCGACCACCCGATCGAGCTCGACGAGGGCCACCGTCCGTACCTCCTCGTTCGGCAGCCCGAGACGTTGCAGGACGGTGACCGGCTCGTTCGCCGGGAACACGTCGAGCAACGTGAGCTTGACGTCGGCGAGCACGATCGGTGAGTCGCACTGGGCGACGAGGAGCGGACCGCCGGCGGCCACGCGCTCGCGCTCGAGGTCTCGCGCATCGACGACTCGTCCGCCGTCGAGCGGGTCGACGCCGACGCGCGCCCACGCCAACTCCGCGAACGACAACCCGGGAACGATCTCCAGTGTGATCGCACCACGCGCGGCCGCGTCGCGCAGCAGGACGACGGTGTGCTCGGCGACCGCGGGGTTCCCGGGCACGGCGTAGACGACCTCGCCGTGCTCGGCCGCGGCGCGCACGAGCGAGTCGGCGATACCCGAGTAGACCTCGGCGAGATCGTCGGCACGGTCGTAGCGCTGGTCGAAGGTCACGAGCTCGATGCCGGTGCTCGCGAGCTCGTCTACCGCGGGATGGCGAACGGTGCGGGCGTACCGCGCCTCGATCCGCTCGAGCGCAGCGCGGGCCGCCGGGAGGAGGTAATCGACGCCCGCCGGCCCCAGTCCGACGACGACGACTCGCGGGGCCATCGTCAGGGAGAGGTCGTGGGCGCGCTCGACGCGCCGGCCGGAGCCTCGACCCGGCCCACGCCGTCGCGCACCACCCAGCGCCCGTACCGGCGGTCGACGCTCACCTTGGCCTTGGCCGTGAGCGCGCCCAGCTCGGCGTCCGAGCCGCCGGCATCAACCTCGTCGCGGACGAGATCCTCGACCGCGTCGAGCGGGATGGTGTCGCGCACGACGATGAGGTGGTACCCGAACTCGGTCTGGATCGGTGCCGACACCTGGTTCAGCGGTTGCGTGGTGACGGCGGTCTCGAAGGCGGGCACGTACTCCTGGGCGTCGATGCAGCCGAGCTCGCCACCCGTGCTCCCGGAATTGGTGTCGGTCGAGCGCTCGCGCGCCAGGTTGGCGAAGTTCGCGCCCCCGGCCAGCTGGGCGGCGATGGCCTCGGCTTCCTCGCGCGTGTCCACCAGGATGTGCGCGGCGAAGCGCCCGGATGGGCACTGGGCCCGCTGCGCCGCGAGGAACTCCTCGTAGGCGGCTTGGATGTCGGCGTCCGTCGCGGTCGGGCCGATCTCGCCCAGCAGCGCTTCACGCTCCGCGAACCGGTCGGTGATCCGGTCACGGAACCACTTCGGGAACGCTTCGAGCACGGACGTGTCGCCGAAGAACTCGGACGCGGCGGCAGCCGCGGCGGCGCGATCGGCGCTCGTCACCCGGATGCCACGGCGGTCGAGCTCACCCTCGACGACCCGATCCTCGACCAGGGTCGTCAGCCACGCCGCCGTGAGCGACGAGTCGATCGTCCCGTCACTCGTGCTCGCCCGTTCCGCGAGGCGCGGGTTCTCGGCGATCGCCTCGAGCTCCTCGTCGATCGACGACTGCGAGTACTCGTGGCCGTTGACCTCGAGCGCGGTGGCGCGCACGCTGCTGCAGCTCGCGAGCACGATGGCGAGCACCGCCAGGATGGCGGGCGCGGCGAGAGCACGGCGAAGGTTGTTCACGGCGCCGCGGATGGTACCGGTGACCGCTCCTCGCCGGGGATCAGCTCGCCGATCACCTCGACGAGCCGGTGGACGACCTCGAGCCCTCGACCGCCAACCGGGACTGCGATCTCTCCGTCGTCCTTGACCGCCGACCCCGGTGCCAGCCGGCGCAGTCGGATCTTCTGCGACTCCCGCAGCCTCGGACCGAGGAGGCGAGCGGTCCCCCGCTGCACCGAGACGCTGCGAATGCCCGTCCGCACGCACTCGGCGCGCAACGTCGCCACCTCGAGCAGCGCCTCTGCCGGCGGTGGCGGCGCGCCATAGCGGTCGAGCCATTCCGAGCGGATGTCGTCGACGTCGTCGGGAGCCGTGACCGCGGCCAGTCGCCGGTACGCCTCCATCCGCACGTCGTCGCGAGTCACGTAGTCGGCCGGGAGGTAGGCGTCGGCGGGTACGTCGATCGAGACCTCGAACGGTTCCGGGGTCACCTCGCCCGTCAACTCGCCGACTGCTTCGGTGACGAGCTGGCAATAGAGGTCGAATCCGACGGCGGCGATGTGGCCCGACTGCTCGCCACCGAGCAGGTTGCCGGCGCCGCGGATTTCGAGGTCGCGCATCGCGATCTTGAAGCCAGAGCCGAGATCGGTGAACTCCCCGACCGTCTTCAGGCGCTCGTAGGCCTCCTCGGTGAGCGCGCGGTCCCGGGGATGGAACAGGTACGCGTACGCCCGTTGGCCTCGTCGGCCGACGCGGCCCCGAAGTTGGTACAGCTGCGCGAGGCCCAACAGGTCTGAACGATCGACGACCAGGGTGTTCACAGTCGGGATGTCGAGGCCACTCTCCACGATCGTCGTGCACACGAGCACGTCGTATTCACGCTCCCAGAAGTCGAGCACGATCCGCTCGAGCCGGCCCTCGTCCATCTGCCCGTGCGCGATCGCGATCCGGGCCTCGGGCACGAGCTCACGTAGCTGCTCGGCGATGTAGTCGATGTCCTGCACGCGGTTGTGCACGAAGAACACCTGCCCTTCCCGAAGCAGCTCCCGCCGGATCGCCTCGGCCGCGGCGCGATCGTCGTACTCGCCGACATAGGTGAGGATCGGCTGGCGGTCTTCGGGCGGGGTGTTCACGAGCGACAGGTCGCGGATCCCGGTCAGGGACATCTCGAGCGTCCGAGGGATCGGCGTCGCGGTGAGCGTGAGGACATCCACGTCGCTGCGCAGCTGCTTGATGCGCTCCTTGTGCTGCACCCCGAAGCGCTGCTCCTCGTCGACCACGAGGAGGCCGAGGTCCTTCACCTTGACGTCTTCGGAGAGCAGACGGTGCGTACCGATGACGACGTCGACCGTCCCGTCGGCGAGACCCGCGAGCACCGCCGCCTGCTCCTTGGCGGTGAGGAACCGCGACAGCACCTCCACCCGCACCGGGTAGTTGGCGAACCGCTCGCGGAAGGTCTGTCCGTGCTGGTTGGCGAGCAGCGTGGTGGGGACGAGGACTGCGACCTGCTTGCCGTCCTGCACCGCCTTGAAGGCAGCGCGGATCGCGACCTCGGTCTTGCCGTAGCCGACGTCGCCGCACACGAGCCGGTCCATGGGGACGGGCCGTTCCATGTCGGCCTTGACGTCGACGATCGCCTGCAACTGGTCGGGCGTCTCCTCGTAGGGGAACGCCTCCTCGACCTCGTGCTGCCACGGTGTGTCGGCGGGGAATGTATGGCCCGCGGTCGCAAGGCGGCGGCGGTAGAGCACGACGAGCTCCTGGGCGATCTCGCGCACGGCCCGCCGCACCCGGGACCGGGTCTTCTCCCAATCGCTGCCGCCCATGCGGCTGAGCGCGGGCGTGTCACCACCGGTGTAGCGGCGCACCGCCCCGACCTGGTCGGTGGGCACGTACAACTTGTCGCCGCCGCGGTACTCCAGCAGCAGGTAGTCGCGTTCGACCCCGCCGATGGCGCGCTTGACCATCCCGGAGTAACGACCGACCCCGTGGTGGAAGTGGACGACGAAGTCGCCGGGCTGGAGGGCGTCGTAGAAGTCGATCCCGCGACGCGCGCCGCGCGGCCGGCGATGCACCCGCCGGCGGCCGGTGAGGTCGGCCTCGGCGACGAGCGCGAGTCCCGCTCCCGGGATCACGACGCCGCGCTCCAGCGGCGACACGACGACGGCGACCGCTCCCGCGGTCACACGGTCGGTGGTCGGGATCCCTTCACCTGCGAGCACGTCGCGCAGCCGGAGCGCGGAGCCCGAACCGTCGGCGGCGAGGACGACCCTGGCGCCGTCGTCGCGCAGCTTGGCCAGGCGACCGACCAGCCCATGTGTGTCGCCGACGACGGGATCGAAGCCGGTCGCGGGAAGATGCGGCGTCGAGGGCGACTCCGGCGACGCGAGGACCGACGTCGAGCCCGCGGCCGTGTGCGCGAGCAACCGGTCGAAGGGGAGCGAGAGCGGCTGGATCGCCGTCGGCGGTGCTCCCCACGTCGTGGCGAGCGTGCCCGCGAGCGACGACTCGTCGTCGAGCAGCTCCTGGGCACGGTCGCGCATGCGCTTCGGCTCCACGAGCAGTACGAGCGCGTCGTCGGGGAGCAGGTCGGGCAGGAGATGCTCGCCGTCGCACAGCCACGGCAGCCACGACTCCATGCCGTCGAACACT
>JAPSGP010000439.1 GCA_031177445.1 Acidimicrobiia bacterium | reverse complement strand
CCGGGGGATGAAGGTCGTCGACTCGAAGACGTTCGGCACCGGCGTCTTGTGGGCGCGGTATGAGCGTGCCGGCGAGCTCGACTACGGGTCGTACGCGTTCGAGAAGCCCACTGAGGAAGAGGAAGCGCGCCGCGCGAAGCTCGCGAGCGAATGACGGGAGCCATCTAGCGATGCCTGCTTACGCCGTTGCCCGGGTCCGCACCGCGAACGTCACCCATCCTGAGGTTGCCGAGTACCTGCGCCGGATCCAGTCCACCCTCGACCCGTATGCGGGTCGGTTCCTGGTGCACGGCGGCGGCAAGGTGGAGCAGGTCGAAGGCAACTGGGACGGGGTCGGCGTCATCATCGTCGAGTTCCCCGACCGGTCGGCGCTGAAGGCGTGGTACGAGTCGCCGGCCTACCGGGAGATCCTGCCGCTGCGAACGCGCAACACCGAGATGGACATCATCATCGCCGACGGCGTCCCCCCGAACTACGACCCCGCGTCGCTCATCCCGAAGCAGCCGTAGTCGCGCCGACGCGGAAGCGGGCGAGAAAGAACGCCGGCGAGCCGAGGCGTTCGTCGAACGCGAAGCCGGCGCCTTCGGCCATGCGGCGCAGCCGGGAGAACCGAACGAAGTCGGGATCGAGGAACGCCTCGCCGACGAGGAGCCGGCCGTTCGGCTTCAGGACTCGCCGCATTTCCCCCAGGGCTCGCTCCGGGTCGGGGAGCTCGCCCAGCACACCCGACAGGTACACCGCGTCGAAGGTCCCGTCTTCGAACGGCAGGCGGGCGCTGGCATCACCGATGTTGGCGACGACGTTGTCGACACCCGCACTCCGGGCGCGCTCCTCGGTGGCGCGCAGCATCTCGGGCTGGATGTCGAGCACGTCGACCTGACCCTCGGGCAGCACGAAGGGCGCGATCTCGACCGCGTGCTGACCGCCCCCGGGGCCGATCTCGAGGATGCGCTCACCGGACTTCGGATCGACCGCTTCCCGCAGCGCCCGCCGCTCGCCCGCCGGGTGCACGAGGATCGGCCGCAGCCGAGCCGGAAACGGGCTGGGGTAGCGACGGCTGAGCACCCGCGAGACGGCGTCGGCGCCGATGGCCACCGCCGCGAGTCGGAGCCCGAGCCGGGCGCGGCGGGTGACGAAGGCCCAGAGCGCGCCCAGCACCGCCGCGAAGAAGACGCCCTGGGCGACGTCGTGTGGTCGCAGCCGCCCGGGCGTCGGGGTTGGAGACGTCTCGGCCACACGCCAAGGTTCGACCATCGGTTGGATTCTGACAAGAGCGCCACGGGCTCGACCGAATTTCTTCCTTCGTCCGGTCACATTCCCCGGTCGCGGCGGGTCAACGCATCGACACCCGGAGGTAGCCGGAGATCGACATGACCGTCCGACCATCACTGAGGATCAGCATGAGCACCGACTTCAAGCTCGATATGACGATGATGTTCGCCTACCACGACGCGCTGCGACGCGACCTGAAGCAGATCAGCCAGATGGAGGCTCGGAGCGACGGCTGGGAGCTGTTCGAGACCCTCCTCCATGTGCACCACACCGCCGAGGACGACGCGTTGTGGCCGGTGGTGCGCGATGCCGTTGGCGGACGCCCCGACGATCTCGAGCTCCTCGACGCCATGGCGGCCGAGCACGCAACCCTCGGACCGCTGCTCGAGACCATCGCCGCGGCGCGGGCCGCCGGCGAGTCGGCGCCCCATGCCCGGGCGGAGCTGGCGACCAAGCTGCGGGAGCACCTCACCCACGAGGAGAATGCAGCACTTCCGTTGATCGACGACACGCTTACCGAGGAGCAGTGGATGAGCTTCGGTCGGGCGGCGACCGAGCGTGTCGCACCGAACATGCCGCAGTACCTGCCATGGCTGCTCGACGGTGCCGACGAGGACACGACCGCGCGAATCCTCCGCCTGATCCCCGAGCCCGTCCAGCAGACCTACCGCGCGGAGTGGCAGCCGGCGTACGCCGGCAAGGACTGGTGGGCCGCTTCATCGCCGTGAGTGGCTCGGTCGAGAACGGCCCACGCCGCCGGAGCTCGCTGTTCGAAGACGGCCGAGCTGAAACGTCGTGATCTCGCGAGACGACGTCGCTCGCGTGGTCGAGCAATGCGACGGCCTCCCACGCTCCGAGCAGGGCTACGTCGCCAACGACTTCGTCACCGCCCTCGTCGAGACGGTGATCGACTTCCAGCAACGCACGACCACCGTCGAGCGGGCGATGGAGCATGGTCAGCGCGTTGGCGGGGTCGGCGGATCGAGCGCTACGGCGACCGGTGCTTCTCCTCCGGCGACCTCCGGGACGGAACTACGAGACGAGCCCCGCGATCACGATGTGCGTTCCAGCGCCGTGCTCATCACGCGTCGAGCACCGCCAGGTCGAGCGCGGCGAGGCGCTCGGGGTCGGAGAGGGCGTCCAGTTCGACGATCTTGCCGTTGCGCACGATGAAGGCCATCATCGAGCGGCCGATCAAATCGTGACGACCTCGACCAGCCCGTCGATCGCCCTGAAGTCGTCAGGGTTGCGCGTATAGAGCGGCAGGTCGGCGGCCAGCGCGATCGAAGCGATCATGAGGTCTATGACTCGGGCACCCCGCGCCTTGCGGCCGGCGGCCACGACGGCCGCGTAGACGCGCCCGTAGGCGCGGGCGGCGTCGTCGTCGAAGGGCAACGGATCGAAGTCGGCCGCGGCTCGCTGCAGCTGGTCTTGCCGACGGGCGCGCTCCTCGGGGTCGCTCGTCGCATGGGGGCCGGCAGCGAGCTCGGCCATCGTGATCGTGGTGACCGCGACCTCGAGCGGGAGCATCGAAGGAGCGAGCTCGACGAGATCGATGACGACGGACGTATCGAGCACCCCACGACCGTGCCTGACGATGCTCGG
>JAPSGP010000438.1 GCA_031177445.1 Acidimicrobiia bacterium | reverse complement strand
CACTCCTTACGACTGGGTCCAGCCCTTCGTCGTGATCGCGATCGTCGTCGCGGCGTCGCTCGTCGCCGAGTTCGACGACTTCCAAGCCCGCGCGGGATACGGCCCGGTGTTCCTGGCCGTGACCGCGCTCGGCCTGTACTGGACCGTCCCCGACACCGAAGAGGCGGTCGCCCTCGTCGGCGCCTCGCTCCCGCTGATCCTGCTGGGGTTCCCCAAGCCCCTGGCGTCGCTGGGCGGCGCGGGATCGTTCGCCATGGTCGGGGTGGCCGTGTGGCTCGCCGCCGTCGACGGGCGCGGACGGGAGAGCTCGATCGTCGGGGCCACTGCCTGCTTCGGTGTGATGTTGCTCGACCCGCTGCTCGACCGCATCCTGCCCACCCGCGCCGAGCGCGTCGTCGGGCCGTGGTCGTGGCCTCCGTTGCTCGTCGCCGCCATCCACCTCGGACTGGTGTTCGTCGCCGCCCGCGTGGCAGGAACGCGCGAATCGTTGCTCGACGGAACCGCGATTGCCCTGGCCGCGTTCGGCGTCGGCGGTTTGGTGCTCGCCCTCATCCCGCAATACGTCGTGGAAGACCGGTCCGCGGCGACGTGACTGCACCGCTGCACCTCTACGGCGTTCTCGTCACGTTTCGCCGCCCGGCCGAGCTCGAGCAGTCGCTGCGATCGTTCCGTGAGCAGACGCGGCCGCTCGACCACCTGATCGTCGTCGACAACGGTGGGGGCGCCGAGCCCGTCGTGCGGGCGTACGCGCCTGAAGCCGAGTACGTGTCGCCGTCCGAGAACCTCGGTCCGGCAGGTGCGATCGCGCTCGGGATGCAGCGCGTCCTCGAGCGAGCCGCCGATCAAGACTGGATGTTCACCTTCGACGACGACGACTGGACATCCGACCGGGAGCTGTTCGCCCGGTTGCTCGGGTTCGCGAGCGAGATGACGGCGCGCGATCCGAAGACCGGTTGCATCGGCGCCTCGGGAACACGGTTCGATCGATCGACCGGTCGGATCGTCCGCGTTCCGGACGAAGAGTTGCGTGCAGCCGTCCCCGTCGACGGCATCGCCGGCAACCAGTTCCCGCTCTACTCGGTCGCGGCTTTACGAGCCGTCGGCACGTTCCGGTCCGAGCTCTTCTACGGCTTCGAGGAGCTGGAGTTCGGCCTTCGGCTGCGCGACGCCGGCTACCGGATCTACGTCGACGGCGACCTGTGGCTTCGTGGCCGCGAGCGACTGGGTCGGCTCGGCCTGACGCCACGACCCGCCCGATCTCTCCGAGCCGAGCCGAGCTGGGAGCGCTACTACAGCATCCGCAATCTCGTCTATATCCTCCGCGGCTCGGGCCACCGCCGCGCTGCACTACGCGTCGCCGCGCTCACCGGTGTCGCCAAACCGCTGGCGAACCTCCCACGCGCTCCCAAGCTCGCGCTGAGGCATCTGCGCGTCGGCCTCCGCGCCGCCCGCGACGGCTGGACCGGTCGCCTCGGACGCACCATCGAACCCGAGTAGCGCCGGCGCGCGCGAGATCAGGTCGGCGGCCTGCCGAACGTCGCATGCGCGGGATCCCATCGATTCGCGAATCGGACCGCACGTTTCAGGATCGGGCGCTCGAAGTAGTGCCATGAGACCCAGGCGAGCGGCAGTGTCATTCCGGCCAGGAATATCGCATGCACCACATAGGCGAAGGCGCCGCCGCGGTGGAGCGGTATGAAGTCGGGGTATCGATCGTCGAACGCGACGAACAGGACCGCATGAAAGAGGTAGATGCCGTACGAGATGAGGCCCAGCTCGACGAGGAGGCCCCGAAGCCGGCCACCCCATGGCCGCGACCGGATCGCACGCGCGAGCACGAGCCCGTATCCGACCGCGAACAGCGGGCGACTGAGGTCGTTGAGGAAGAACCACGTCCGGCCAGGCACGCGACCCGAGTAGTGGATGCCCATCAACAACATCGCGGCGGCTGCGAGGCAGACGATCGCGGCGGGCACGGCCCAGACCGAGTACGGAAACTCCTTCAGCCACCACCGCCAGCGCGAGCCGTCGAGGGAGTGTGCGCCGATGGCGAGCAGGATCCCGGGGCAGAACATCCCGAGCATCGCCGGGAAGAGCCCGCGCGCCCAGGCCTGCGTCGTCCCCGGATCGAGCGTCGCCGCCAGCGCGGTCCACACGACGCTGGCCAGCCAGGTGAGGCCCACCAGCGTCGCCAAGGTCGACGGACGTACCGGGCGGCCCCGGCACACGCGTGCGACCACGATCGCCGCGATCGGCACCAGCAGGTAGAAGAGCACCTCGAGCGTGAGCGTCCAGGCAACGCCGAGCACCGCGGTCTGGCGCTTCGGGATGACGTTGTGCACCAACCCGTAGTGGAACGGGAAGTAGCCCGCCCCGTCGTCAGGACCGAGTCGCAGGATGATGATCGTCGCGGTGACCGTGACCCAGTAGAGCGGGTAGATCCGTGCCGCCCGCCTGATGGCGTACGGGACCAGGGGTGGGAGCTGCTCGCCGTTGATGAGCTTGTCGATGAACGGCTTCGAGATCAGGTACCCGCTGAGTCCGAAGAACAGCCAGACGCCCGTCGACAGGAAGCGCGAACTGACGTCGGCGAGCCACCGCATGCTGAGGATGGCACCCTCGGCGGGAAGATTGATCTCTCGCACGCCGAGCAGGTAGGCGTGGAAGAAGAGCACCATGAGCGCGGCGAGCGCGCGGAGGATGTCGAGGTTGTGGGACCGCACCTGTTGGTCGACGAGCGTGTCGGGTCGAGCGTCGAGAGGGCGTTCGTCGGTCCTCGCCATCAAGAATCGGATGCTAGCCAACGACCGTACGACGGCGAAGCCTCGTCCGGACCGGTACCGGGGTCAGACATCAGCCCGTGGTACCGGAACGGCCGG
>JAPSGP010000437.1 GCA_031177445.1 Acidimicrobiia bacterium | reverse complement strand
GCTGCGCCGGCATTCCGGGACGCGTTGGAGTACGCCGCCGGCGAGATCACCGCCTATCACCAGGCGCAGCAGGGTGACGCGGTTCGAGTCGTACGCGACGGGGTCGCACTGCGTGAGCTCACCGTGCCAGTCGAGCGGGCGGGGCTGTACGTGCCGGGTGGGCGAGCGGCATACCCGTCGACCGTCCGGCCTGCGGCCACGCTCGCGGCGGCCGCGCTGGTCGGTGTCGACGAGGTCTACGCAGTCGGCGGCGCGCAGGCCATCGCTGCCCTTGCCTACGGCACCGAGACGATCCGACCGGTCGACGTGATCGTCGGGCCCGGGAACCGGTACGTCGCGCTCGCCAAGCGCGAGGTCGCGGGCGTGGTCGGCATCGAGTCGCTGGCCGGGCCGTCCGAGGTCGTCGTGCTCGCCGACGACTCGGCGCCCCCGGAGCTGGTGGCGGCGGACCTCATTGCCCAGGCCGAACACGGCCCGGACGGGGCCGCGGTGCTCGTGACCTGGAGCGAGCCGCTCGCCGACGCCGTCGACGCTGCCGTGACCGATCAAACTGCACGCGCGACGCGCCGGTCCGAAGTCGCCGCCAATCTCGCGAGCGGTGGTCGCATCGTTCTGGTTGACGGGGTGGCGCAGGCCATGGCCGTCGCGAACACGATCGCGCCCGAGCACCTCGAGCTGATGACCGCCGACCCTTCGCCCTTGGTCGATCAGGTGCGCAATGCCGGGGCAGTGTTCTGCGGCCCGTGGTCACCGGCCGCAGTGGGCGACTACGTCGCCGGCGTGAACCACGTACTGCCGACCGGGCGCACCGCCCGATACGCGAGCGCGCTGCGGGTCGACACGTTCTGCAAGCACGTTCATGTCGTCGAGCTCGACGAGGCCGCGCTCGCACGCGTCACGCCGTACGTGAGAGCGTTCGCCGACATGGAAGGACTCGACGCGCACGCACGGTCGGTGGAGCTGCGCAACGCTCGGAGCGCGTCATGAGCGATCGGCCGCGCCCGCGCGAGGACCTGCGATCTCTCGAGGGCTATCACTCGCCGCAGCTCGACGTCGCGGTGCGGTTGAACACCAACGAGAGCCCGTACGCGCCACCGCGAGAGTTCGTCGAGGCATGGACCGAGTCGCTGGCCGGGATCCCCCTGAACCGCTATCCCGACCGGGACGCGCGCGAGCTGCGGGCCGCGCTCGGGACGCAGATCGGCCAGCCCGTCGAGCGATTGTTCTGTGCCAACGGCTCCAACGAAGTGCTGCAGACCTTGCTGCTCACCTACGGCGGCGCGGGGCGGGCCGCGGTCGTGTTCGAGCCGACGTACGCGCTGCACAGCCACATCGCGCGGATCTCGGGTACTGCCGTTGCCATCGGCGAACGCCGAGCGGATTTCACGGTCGACGCCGATGGCGCGCGCAGCTTGATCGTGGGCTTGCGACCGGCGGTGGTGTTCCTGTGCAGCCCGAACAACCCGACTGGCACCGTCGAGCCACGCTCGACGATCGAGGCGCTGCTCGAGGTCAGCCCCGGCCTCGTTGTCGTCGACGAGGCATATGGGGAGTTCGCCGATCGGAGCGCGATCGAGCTCGTCGCTGAAGACCGCCGCCTCGTCGTCGTGCGGACGTACTCGAAGGTGTGGTCGTTGGCGGCACTTCGCCTCGGGTTCTGCGTCGCGCCCTCGTGGGTGGTCCGGGAGCTCGAGAAGGTGATCCTTCCGTACCACCTCCCGGCACCGAGTCAGCTGGCGGGCACCGCTGCCCTGCGCTACGCCGCCGAGATGGACGAGCGGGTCTCGGCACTGGTGCGCGAGCGGGAGCGGCTCGAGGCCGAGCTCGCGGGCGTCGACGGCATCACGTTGTATCCCTCGGGTGCCAACTTTCTGCTCCTCCGCGCGCACGGTGACGGTCACGCGCTCTGGGAGCGACTGGTCGAGCGGGGCGTGCTCGTACGTGACTTCTCGTCCTGGCCGCGACTCGAGCACTGCCTGCGAGTCACGGTGGGGACTCCCGAGGAGAACGACGCGTTCCTGGCCGCCCTACGCTCGGCCTTGCAAGACGAAGCGCAGTCGCGAGACGCCGACGTGAGCAGGGCGAGATGAGCCGATCATCCCACCAGTACCGGAAGACCAAGGAGACGACGATCGACCTCGCGCTCGAGGTCGACGGAGGCGGCGACGCGACCGCCCGCACCGGCATCCCGTTCTTCGACCACATGCTGGAGCAGCTCGGCAAGCACGGCGGCTGGAACCTGCGAATCGACGCCCAGGGCGATCTCGAGATCGACACCCACCACACGATCGAGGACGTGGGCATCGTGCTCGGCACGGCCCTGAAGGAGGCGTTGGGCGACAAGGCCGGTGTGCGTCGCTTCGGCTCGGCCACGGTCCCGCTCGACGAGGCGCTGGTCCAGGTGGCGCTCGACCTCTCGGGCCGGCCGTTCCTGGTCTACGACGTCGACCCGCGCTCGGAATGGATCGGCACCTTCGACCCCCAGCTCGCGGAGGAGTTCTGGCGTGCGTTCGCGTTCGCGGCCGGGATCACGCTCCACCTGCGATCGCTGTCGGGCAAGAACGGCCACCACGTCATCGAAGCCTCGTTCAAGGGCGTGGCTCGCTCGCTGCGCGACGCGGTGCAGATCGAAGGCGCCGGCGTGCCGTCGACCAAAGGCTCGCTGTAGGCCGTTGTTCGAGCTCTATCCCGCGATCGACCTGCGTGGCGGACGGTGTGTGCGACTGCGCCGGGGCGATTTCGCGGCCGAGACCGTCTACGACGACGATCCGGTCCGGGTCGCACGTGAGTTCGCGGCGGCGGGCACGTCCTGGATCCACGTGGTCGACCTCGACGCCGCACTCTCCGGTGAAGCCGCGAACCTGCCGGTCATCGAAGCGAT
>JAPSGP010000436.1 GCA_031177445.1 Acidimicrobiia bacterium | reverse complement strand
CGGACGGTCTTCTACCGGCACTTCGACGATCTTCCGGACGTAGCCGTGCGCCTGCTCCAAACCATCGGGGGCGAGCTGTATGAGATCTCGCAGGAGTGGGCGGCCGACACCGAGGGATCAGAAGCGGCCGATCGCCGTGCTCTCGCGCGGATCGTCGACTTCTTCGTCCGCCACGGCCCGCTGGTGCGCTCCATCGCCGAGGGGGCCAGCCACGACGAGGCGATCGAGCTGATCTACCGAGGGTTCATCGACACGTTCATCGAGATGACCGAACGGTCGCTGCGCGAGCGGGTCGAGGGGGGCCGCCTCCAGCCGCTCGACGCGCGGGAGGTGGCACGAGTCCTCACCTGGATGAACGAGCGCTACCTGCTCGAGTCCTTCGGCCGCGTGCCACAGGCCGACCCAGAGCGGGCGCTCGCGGCGGTTTGGACCGTATGGCGGCGAACGCTGTACTGGGGTCGCCCAGGCTGAAGCGCGGCACGTTCACCCTGGAGGCGCTCTTCCAGAGCGGGCAGGACGTCGTCAGGATCGCGATCACCGGCGGCACCGGCAAGTACGAGGGCGCGAGCGGCGGCATCCGGTCGATCTCGGGGAGAAACACGAGCAGGGACGTCTTCCACCTGATCACCGACCGACTGAATTCCTAACCGGGAAGGCGGCGGCGCCCGGCGTCGGGTCGGGCGTCGCCGCTTCCGGCTCATGCATCTGCATCTTCCGCGAAGTGACTCTGCAAGCGCCTGTGACGGTGACGGAACAACGCTCGGAACATCGGCCGTAACGCCGCCGCGGGCAGGCCCAGCCGCGGCTGCCAGCGGATCCGATCGGTCACCAGGGACCCGTTGCCATCGGGCTCGATCGTGCGCTCGTGCTCCCAGGAGCGCTGGCTCAGCATCCGCGAGCGCTCGAGGAAGCCGCGGCCGGGTTCGAGGCGAACGAGGTTCAGCTCGTCGAAGTCGATCGGGATCAGGCCGAACAAGAGGATCCAGCTGCGGCCGACCGGCGTGCCCACCTCGACCTGGTCGATGCTCAATCCCTCGACTCCGCGGGGAAGCGTCATCCGCATCCAGGGCCTCAGCTCGTGGTTGATCCCCTCCGGGCTGGTGACGCGCTCCCAGACCCGATCCGGGGTCGCGTCCACTCGCGAAGTGATGGAGATCTCGGCGAAGCTCATGTCAGCGAACCCTTCGGGACGGCGACTCTAGAGGAGTGAACTGTCCGCCTCCATCTTTACGTTTGAGCCCAAGATGACTTCGGAGCGAATCGAGATCTCCGGCTTCGCCGACGGCGACCGCGTCGAGGCGGCTTTCGCGGTCCGCGAGCGCCAGCTGCGCCAGTTCAAGAACAAGCCGGGCGAGTTCCTCGAGCTGGAGCTGGGCGACGGCAGCGGCACCGTCAAGGCGATCTCCTGGGAGGAGGCCGAGGAGCGGCACTCGCTCGCGGCGCCCGGAAACATCGTCTGGGTGGTCGGCCGCTTCGAGGTCAGCCCCAGGTACGGGCCCAAGCTCAACGTGCACGAGCTGCGCCTCGCCGATTCGGGCACGTACGACCCCGAGGAGCTCTGCGGTCGGCCGGAGCTGCCGCTGGAGCGCCTCGAGAGTGATCTGCGCGAGTTGGTGACGACGATCCAGCGGCCGGAGCTGCGTCAGCTGCTCGAGCGCTTCTTCGCTGCGGGCTCCGAGATCTGGCCCCGCTTCCGCGAGGCCCCGGCCGCGAAGCGATTCCACCAGGCCTACCGTGGAGGACTGCTCGAGCACACCGTCTCGGTCGCCCAGGCGGTTAGCGCCGCCGCGGCCTACTTCGCTGGGATCGATCGCGACGTCGCCGTCAGCGGCGCGCTACTGCACGACATCGGCAAGACCGAGGCCTACAACGAAGACCCGCTCGCGATCGAGCTGACCGATGCGGGCCGCCTGCAGGGGGAGATCCCCCTCGGGTACTACATGGTGCGGCGCGAGATCGAGGCGATCCCGGGGTTCGATCCCAGGCTCGCACAGGCCGTCCTGCACATCATCCTTTCCCACCACGGGCTGCTGGAGCACGGCTCGCCGGTCGTGCCCGCCACCCGCGAGGCGACCCTCGTGCACATGATCGACAACCTCGGCGGCAAGCTCGGCAGCTTCGATCGGCTCGAGCGCGAGCTGCCCGAGGGCGAGGCCTGGTCGGGATACGACCGGGCGCTCGAAAGCTCGGCCTACTTCGGCGCTCGCGCGGCCTGAGACAGGGCCGCGACCCTCGGCAGAGCCTGACCGCTTGACGGGGCAGCCTTCCCGGCGCGAGAATCGCGCCGTGGAACCGAGCACCGAAGTCCAGGAGGCAGCCGCAGCCGCGACTGCGCCGGCAGCCCTGCAGGCATCGACGCTGTGCGAGGCCTTCCAGACCACCGCCGCCGAGCGGCCTGACCAGGTGGCCCTGCGTACCCCAGGCGATGGGCTCACCTTGACCTTCGCCGAGTACGCGGAGCGCGTGCGCCGGATCGCCGGCGGCCTCGCCTCGCTCGGCGTGGAGCGCGGCGATACGGTCGCGCTGATGCTGGTCAACAGGCCCGAGTTCAACGTCATCGACACCGCCGCCCTGCACGTCGGCGCGACGCCGTTCTCGATCTACAACACGTCTTCACCGGAGCAGATCGCCTATCTCTTCTCCAACGCCGGCAACCGCGTGGTGGTCACCGAGCAGGCGTTCCTGGGCCAAATCCGGGCTGCGCTCGCCCAGGCCGACCTGGCGGTGGAGCAGATCGTGCTGATCGATGGCGCCGAGGACGGCACGGTCTCGCTCGCGGAGCTCGAGCAACGCGAGCTGTCGGACTTCGACTTCGAGGCGAGCTGGCGGGCGGTCGAGCCCTCCGACCTGCTCACCCTGATCTACACGTCCGGCACCACCGGGCCG
>JAPSGP010000153.1 GCA_031177445.1 Acidimicrobiia bacterium | reverse complement strand
CCCGCACGCTCCTCGCGCTGGTGGGGCTCTGGTTCGAGCTCGTGGTGCTGCGCCGGCGGTAGCGACGCGCGCTTCCGACCCCATTACGTCTGGCCGACGCGGTGACCGGGCGGAGGTGACGGTGCCGGCTCCTCCTCCAGTCCGCGTTGCTCGAAACGGGCCCGCGGGGCCCGTTTCTCGCTCGGCTCAAGTCGTCGTCGCTCGGCACCGCCACCTCCGCCCGCTGGCGGCGGCGATCAGGTGCGCGTGGCCAGGACCGCGACCGACAAGCCGACGGGGAGGTCGTGCTTGGCGAGCCATTGCCGTTCGCGGCTCGCGAGGGGCCGGAACAGGCGGTCGAGGGGTCGACGCTCGAGGTCGGAGCGCGCGTTGGCTGCGGCCGGCTCGTGTCTGCGTTCGAGCAGGCCGAGGACAGCTGCCGGTGGAGCCAGGAATGCGTAGGCGTACGTCGCCCGTTGCACGCGCAGCCCGGCTCCTTCGAAGAGCTGGGTCAGGCCGGTCCGGCGGTAGCGACGGAGGCCGTGGACGGTGCGGTCGTGCGCCCGGCGGAGCGCCTCGAAGGCGGGCTCGACCGCAAGGACCGCGCCACCGGGGCGCACGACGCGCGCGAGCTCCCGAACCGCTCCGTCGTCGTCGGGAACCGAGTAGAGGACCGTGATGGCGACGGCCATGTCGAAGCTGGCATCGGCGAGCGGCAGAGCCGTGAGCCCGCCGCGCACCGGAGCCGTCGTCGGGCGGCGAGCTCGTACGAACTCGAGTGCTTCCATCGCCAGGTCGACGCCTACGACCGTCCCGCGTGTGGCGAGCCAGGCGCCGTTGCCGCCGGGGCCGCAACCGGCGTCGAGAATGCGGGTCGTGGCCGGCGACCGCGCCTCGAGCCACGGCGCCAGGAGCTGCGCCATGAGCGCCCGCGTGCTGCGGTACCACCAGTGCTCGTCCTCGGCCGCGGCGATGCGGGCGTACTCCTCGAGCTCCACCGAGGGCGACGGTATCGGGGGCCGGAGAATTGGTCCGGCATTCCCGGCAATTCGAACGGCGGACGTTTCCGGGGAGGATCGACCAATTCGGCAATTGGCCGGGTTTGGGGTTTCCGCCGGGTTCTGTGGCGGGAAGACAGCGGTCATGAGGATCCGCAAGGTCGTCAACCGGCGCCTGCGCGGCGACTCATCGAGGGCTCACGTCGTCGGCGACGTGAACGCAGTGATCGCCGCCAACGTCGACGAGCCCGGGGGCGATTCACACACGCAGTCACGGCGGCGGGTGCGGATCGTGCAACGGAGCACTGTCCAGACGCCTGCGCCCGAGGGCGAGAGGCGTGACCCGACCGAGGGGGAGAGGAATGGCTGAG
This sequence comes from Acidimicrobiia bacterium, assembly GCA_031177445.1. Classification (GTDB taxonomy): domain Bacteria; phylum Actinomycetota; class Acidimicrobiia; order IMCC26256; family JACDBD01; genus JAPSGP01. The sequence goes on along the minus strand of JAPSGP010000153.1, from coordinate 5,713 downwards.
TCAGATCAGTTCCGCGCCCTCACGCGCGAGGAGCTCGACGAGCTGGCGGGCGAGCCGCTGCCAGAACGGGCGGCGATGTCGTTGATCAACGCCAACATCGCCATCCCGATCAATGCGGCGATCGCCGCCAACGTCCTGTCGGACAACGCGGTGGCGTGGGCGGATGCCGCCCAGGACGCCGCCATCGACCAGGGCACTTGAGGGGGAACGAGGATGAACGAACAGTCCCAGGAGTTCCGGCCCGTCACGCGCGAGGAGCTCGACGAGCTGGCGGGCGAGCCGCTGCCAGAACGGGCGGCGATGTCGTTGATCAACGCCAACGTCGTGCTGCCCGTGAACGCCGCCGTCGCATTGAACGTGGCGAGCGACGACTCAGTGGCGATCGCGAACGCCCAACAGACCGCGGACGTCCAGCAAAGCACGTAGCCGTAGCGGTGAATCGAGAGGAGATGACCATGGGAGCCAACGCTCCACAGCAGTACAAACGGCTCACCCGCGAGGAGCTCGACGAGCTCGCCGGCGAGCCGTTGCCGGAGCGGGCAGCGATGTCGCTGATCAACGCCAACCTGTTTGCACCCGTGAACGCGGCAGTGGCGGCGAACGTCCTTTCGGACAACTCCGTCGCGTACGCCAACGCGGAGCAGAACATCGACGTCGTGCAGGACATCTAGTTGCGGCGGCACTGACGTGGCTCGAGGGCGGCCGTGGGCCGCCCTCGTGGCGTATTTGGGAGGGACAGCGTGGCGGTGACCGAACGGGCGGAGGTGGTCAGCACCGAGATGCCCGCGGACCAGCGTCCGCGTCTGGCCGAGGGCGTAGAGCTCATCGGGGAGTACGAAGGGTCGGGGTACCGGGAGGCGCACTACCTCGCCCGGCGGCCCGACGGCCAGCTCATCCAGCTCTCCCACCTCCTGTATCTCCTCGCCGACGCAGCCGATGGCCGGCGAAGCTTCGAGGAGATCGCGGACGTGGTGACGCGTGCCTCGCATCGCGGCGTCAGCGCTGACGATGTCGAGTACCTCGTCGACAAGAAGCTGGGCGGACTGGGGATCCTGGCGGCCCCGTACGCGCCCGACGATGCGGTCCTCAAGATCGACCCGCTGCTGGCGCTCAAGTTCCGCGCCCGGGTAGTCCCCGAGTGGGTCGTGCACCGGTTGGCGCGCGCGTTCCAGCCGCTCTTCTGGTCCCCGGTGATCATCGTTGCCGTCGTCGCCTTCGCGGCACTCGACTACTGGCTCTTCTTCGTCCATGGGGTTGCACAGAGCCTGCGGGACACGCTGTACGACCCGCTGCTCTTCCTCTTGGTGTTCGCGATGGTGGTGGTGTCAGCCGCGTTCCACGAGTTCGGCCACGCGGCGGCGTGCTCGTACGGCGGAGCCAAGCCGGGCGTGATGGGCGCTGGCATCTACCTCGCGTGGCCGGCGTTCTACACGGACGTCAGCGACTCGTACCGCCTCGACCGGGCTGGCCGCCTGCGCACGGACCTCGGTGGCGTTTACTTCAACGCCATCTTCTCGTTGGCGAGCGCGGGCACCTACTTCCTGACCGGCTTCGAGCCGCTGCTTCTCGTCATCGTCGTGCAGCAGATCGAGATCGTTCACCAGCTGATACCGATCGTGCGGCTGGACGGCTACTACATCGTCGCCGACCTGACCGGAGTCCCCGATCTGTTCACTCGCACGTCTGCGATCCTGCGCAGCCTCGTGCCGTGGCGCGCCGCCGACAAGCGCGTGACCGAGCTGAAACCGTGGGTGCGCATCGTCGTGACCGCGTGGGTGGTGGTGGTGATACCGCTGCTGGTGTTCCAGCTGCTCATTATCGGGCTCCACCTCCCGCGGATCCTGGCGACGGCGTGGGACTCGATGCGTGAGCAATGGGACACCGCAACGAGCGCGTTCGGAAACGGTGAAGCGCTGACCGCGATCATCGGAATCCTTCAGATGATCGTGCTCGCGATCCCGATCACGGGAATCGGGCTCATGTTGGTGATCCTCGCTCGACGGTCGGGGCACGCACTATGGGGGTGGTCTGAGGACAGCGGTCCGCGTCGCGGGCTCGTCGTGTCAGCTGCGGCCGGAGTCGCCATGTTGCTGGCGTTCGTCTGGTGGCCGAACGGCGACTACGAGCCCATCCAGCGGAACGAGAAGGGCACACTCCAGGAGCTCGCTCACGCCACGGTCGACATTCCCACTGGTCGCCCGGCGTTCACGGTGGGGGACGCGGTCGAGTACCGCGGCGAGGAGCCGGGAGCTCCGGATGAGCCCGTCGTCGAGACCGTTCCGTCGCCGGAACCGGCGGAACCACCGTCGACCCCGATCGAGACCACGATCCCGCCTACGACCAACGGTCCGTTGCCGTCGACCACCATCCCGCCCACGTCCACAACGACGGAGCCGTCGGTTCCCGAGGAGGGCAGCGGAGGAATCGAAGGATCACCGACCGAGACCTCACCCGACGAGGTGCCCCGCGAGCCGTCGCTTCCGCCCGAGTCGGTTCCGTAGGAGGTATGAGCTATGGCTGGAGGGCAGCTTCGACGAGTGGCGGGCATGATCCTGGTGGCGATCATCGTCATCGGAGGCGCTTTCGCGGTCCTCGTCGGCACACGTGCCGATCCCGCCCCGGCCGATGGTGGCAACAACGTCGTCGTCGCCGTCAACACGAAGGACGGCAGCACGAAGTTCAAGGTTCGTTTGCAGATCAGGCGCGAGGGTGGCGAGGTCGTCGACAACGTGAACGCGGCCATTGCGTACGCGAGCTGCGTCGACTGCCGCACAGTCGCGGTGGCGATGCAGCTCGTCCTGGTCACGAGCGAGGTCACCGAGCTCACGCCGGAGAACCTTGCCTTGGCGGTGAATGAGGGCTGCAGTGGGTGCGAGACGTTGGCGAGCGCGTACCAGTTCGTATTCGGGACCGATGGCCGCGTGCGATTCACGGATGCGGGTCGTGACGAGATCCACGCCATTCGGAAAGAGCTCAAGGACCTTCGCAAGGCGGATCTCACGCTCGACGAGATACAGGCGTCGCTCGACGAACTCGCCAGCCGACTCTCGGTCGTACTCACGAGTGAGCTCGTGATCGGCGCCCGCCAGCTCGAACCACAAGCGCCACCGTCAGTCGAAGCGGACGACCCCAGTAACGACACTGGCGAACCGTGCAGTCCTGACGCCGAATCGTGCCCTGCAACCGAACCCACGCCGACGACGACCTCGTCGCCGGTGACGACCACGATGGCCGAGGCTTCGACGACGACTGGACCCACTTCCTCCACGACGGATCCCGGCCCCCTGACTGCACCGTCGACCTCGACGACCACGACGGTCGCGCCCACGTCACTGATGGAACCATGAGCGGCCAGGGGTAGCGTCCGGGCCGTGACCGGCTGTGCGCATCTCCTCGAGGACAAGGTTGCGGTCGTGTCGGGGATCGGTCCCGGCATGGGGCGCGCGCTGTCGCTCCGTCTGGCCCGCTCCGGCGCCGACGTGGTGCTGGCGGCGCGCACCGAGTCCAAGCTGCGGGCAGTCGCGGCCGAGGTCGAAGCGCTCGGGCGACGGACCCTGTGCGTCGTCACCGACATCGGTGACGCCGACCAGTGCGCGCGGCTCGCCGCCCGGGCTGAAGCGGAGCTCGGGGGCGTCGACATCCTGGTGAACAACGCGTTCGAGGAGGACCCGTTCATCAGCTTCGAGGACGGCGGCCCCGACGTCTGGCGCAAGGTGTTCGACGTGAACGTGTTCGGCACGCTGCAACTCACCCAAGCGGTCGTCCCCTCGATGAAGCGGAGGGGCGGCGGTGCGATCGTCATGATCAGCACCCTGTCGACGCGCATCGTGAACCCGCTGCTCGGGGGCTACGCGTCGTCCAAGCGCGCGTTGATGACCGCAGCGCAGACGTTGGCCCTCGAGCTCGCGCCGCACGGCATCCGGGTGAACACGGTGGCGCCCGGTCACATCCGGGGCCCGTCGCTGGAGTGGTACTTCGAGAAGCTGGCGGCGGAACGCGGCTGCACCCCACAGGAGATCCACGACGAGATCGCGGGCATGAACTGCCTGAACTACATCCACACCCCCGAGGACGTGGCCGGTGTCGTGCTGTTCTTCGCGTCGGATCGCGCCCGCGCGATCACCGGCCAGACACTCGACGTGAACGCGGGTAGGTACTTCCACTGATGCTCCACGATCGGGTGGCGCTGGTGTCGGGCGTCGGGCCCGGGCTCGGGCGCGCCACCGCGCTGGCGCTGGCGCGCGAGGGCGCGGCGGTGGCGCTGACGGCCCGCACCGTGGCCACGTTGCACGAGGTGGCCGGTGAGATCGAGGCGGATGGTGGGCGGGCGATCGCGGTGCCCGCAAACATCGCCGATGCCGAGGCGTGCCGGCGAGCGGTCGAAGTCGTGGCCGACGAGCTCGGTGGGCTCGACATCCTCGTGAACAGCGCGTTTCGCGGCCCGTCGTTCCGGTCGTTCGAGGAGTCCGATCTGGGGCGGTGGCGCAAGGTGTACGACGTCAACGTGTTCGGCACGCTGCAGCTCACCCACGCCGCCATCCCGTACCTCAAGGACCGTGGTGGCGGTTCGGTGGTCGTCGTGAACTCGATGAGCGCACGCACCATCCGCCCCGGCGAGGGCGACTACGCGTCGTCCAAGGGCGCGCTGCTCACTGCGGTGCAGGTGCTGGCCAAGGAGCTCGGGCGCTACCAGATCCGCGTGAACTCGGTCGTACCCGGCTGGATCTGGGGCCCGAACACGCAGGCGCACCTGGAAGCGAGCGCGCGTGAGCAGGGAGCACCGCTCGCCGACCTGGTCGGCGAGATCATCGCCCGGATCCCGCAGGCGCGCATCCCGACGCCCGAGGACGTCGCCGAGGCGATCGTCTTCTTCGCCTCGGATCTGGCGCGCTGGGTCACCGGGCAGGCACTCGACGTCAACGGAGGGGAGTGGTTCCACTGAGCAGCGAAGGTTCGCTCACAGGAAAGGCCGCCATCGTCACCGGCGGTGGGTCGGGGCTCGGGCGGGCGTCGGCGATTGCGCTGGCGCGCGCCGGCGCGCACGTCACCGTGGCCGACGTCAACGAAGCCGGCGGCAAGGAGACCGCCGCGCTCGTGTTCGAGGAAGCCGGAGGTGATGCCGAGTTCGTGCGCAGCGACGTCACCCGTGAGGAGGACGTCGAGCAGCTCGTCGACCGAGCGGTCGGGCGGTGGGGCCGGCTCGACTGCGCCGTGAACAACGCCGGCATGACCGGCCCCAACGGCTTCACCGCCGACTACACGCTCGAGCAGTGGAACACGACCATCGGCCTGAACCTGACGGGCGTGTTCCTGTCGCTCAAGTACGAGATCCCAGCGTTGCTCGCCAGCGGAGGCGGCTCGATCGTGAACATGGCTTCCGGGGCCGGCCTCGTCGGTTTCGCCGGCTTGCCCGCCTACGTCGCCAGCAAGCACGGCGTCGTCGGGCTCACGAAGGCGGCCGCGCTCGAGTACGCGCAGCAGGGGATCCGGATCAACGCCATCTGCCCGGGGAGCACCCGCACACCCATGCTCGAAGGCTTCATGGGCGGCGACCCGAACATCGAACGGGCGATGACGGCCGGGATTCCGCTCGGGCGGCTCGGACGGCCGGACGAGATCGCCGAAGCGGTCGTCTGGCTGTGTTCGGACGCATCGTCGTTCGTGCTCGGCCACGCGATGGCGGTCGACGGCGGGTCGGTGATCCAGTAGCGCC